>UQXS01000004.1 GCA_900545125.1 uncultured Ruminococcus sp. | reverse complement strand
CCCACAATCCGCCTATTTCGGGAGAAGCTCCCTCAAGCTGATTGAAAAAGCTGTATTCGGCTATAACTATAGGATATTCCCCTGTTCTGAAACGGCTGAAAGCATCGTAAGACTGCTCAAAGCTGTACTTGGTGTAGAAATCCGTCCACTGCTCAAAACTGCGGTACGCCTCTATGGAATCAAAGCAGGACGCTGTAAGATCTTCGTTATAATAGTTCCTGCCGCTTTGCAGCATGAACATTGCAAAGGTATGTCCGGCTTCGGTGGCAGGTGAAATATCGGATGAGGGAAGTATCAGTCCCACTGACATATAGTTCCGCTGTATCGCAGGGAGCATATCCATAAGTTCGTCCCATGTTTCGGGAGGATGATCGTAACCAAGCTCCGAAAGAATATCCGTCCGGTAAAACATCATCGGAAACGACCGTGTAAGGGGAATTCCGTAACAGCCGCCGTTCCACGAATACTGCACGGCTGCACTGTCCCCGAAACGTTCCGTGACAGCATCGAAATCATCATACTGCGAAAGATCGGTAAGAAGTCCTCGTGATGCAAGATTTACCGGAAATTCTTCACCCAGAAACAGCGCCGCATCAGGAGCTTTTCCTGCAAGAGCCGATTCCACAATACCGCCGTTTACAAGATTTACGGAAACAGGTATGCCGTATTCGGGAATAAACTGACCCTCCGTCATTTCACGGACTATTTCCGCCTGATCTCTGCCCATAGCCACCCAGACTTCTACCGTTTCTTCCCCGGTAACGTCGGAGAGAGTGGTATAGTCCTGAAAAAAAGAGGAAATAAAAGCCTTTATGCTGAATTCTGCCGATTTCAGCAGTTTTCTCTTGCAGCTTGTGAATTCTCTGTCTGCCGTGGCAAATTCTATATAGTCGATCTCCAGGGGCTGTTCACGGCATTCACGCATCCATGCGGAAACCGAAGTTATGCTGTCCTTTATGCGTGCAAGATATGAGGGTATCTTTATCGGCTTTTCAACGCATTTGTCAAGTATAACTGCCATATTGCCGATAACTGCCGCCTCCGAACCGTAAGAACCGCTCAGTTCTTCCAGTTCCGATTGGATATCTTTAAGCTGCCCTGACAATTCTTCCAGCCGCTCTGTCAGACCGGGAAGCTTTTCATGGACATAATAATCTGTATATTTATCCGGCGACGGCCCGGTTATCATAAGAATCTGCCGATACTGCGTGTTTATCTCGTCAAGAACTTCTTCAAGACGGCGCATGGAATCACCCGTTTCTCCCGGAACGACTTCCATCGTCAGCGTATGATCCGCACCTGCATCAAGATATACGAATACATCCGGCGATGCAATGTTCCAGCCGCTGTCATAGGCAAAACGCACATCATCCATTTCGGAACAGACAACTCTGCCGTCAATATATATACGTCTGTCGGAACTGAATCCTCTCCGGAAATTCTGCCTGTATTTTATGCCGATCTTATACCAGCCGTCATTGCCCACATCCTCCCGTGAGATATTCCATGTCACGGACTGAAGAGGCTTGCCCCAGTTCTCACCGCCGAAAGTATTGTAAACTATCCTTGACGGGTCGGAGGGAGAAACAAGATAATCCGCACTGTCGAAGTTTGCACCCAGTGCTGCATCTGACTTTACCGCCGCCTGTTCTCCCTCTATCCTGAAAAGTCTGGACGGAGTACTCTCCGGAGTTATCTCCGACAATGCGGACTCTCTGTATTTCTCATAGGAAAGCAGTTCCTGCGGATTTTCAAAGCTCAGTCCCTCCAGTGCAAGCTGACCTGCTCCCGAAGAAACAGAAATTTCATGTCTGCCCTCCTCAAGATAAAAAATCAGCGGATCACCAAAAAGACCGTCCGGATCACCGAAAAGACAGCTCCGGCGGATCTCCTGCTGCACCTGCGGCGGACGTATCTGATTTCCGTGGGAATCGTCATATATATTCCTTTCGTTTACCCATACTCTGCCGAGAGTAAGTCTCGAAGCCGCTTCAAAAGGCAATTTTCCGTCTATTTTAAGGGAAAGTTCTATAGTCTGGCTTGTTCCGGAAAGCGGACAGTAATCCGCACGCAGGCAGTAAATTCCGGCGGTTGGAACATTTACGGTACAAACAGCTTCTCCGCCGCTTTTACTCCATACTACGGCTTCTTTTGCCTTATTTTCAGCAGTATGACTTACGATCTCCGCCGATTCGTCCGGAAACGAAAAATCTGCCGCATTGACGGTTATCTTCTCATCCGGGCGGACTTCTCCGCCGTACTTGTCGTAATAACTGCCGTAAGAGAGCAGACCGGGATCTTCCGGTTCAAATGAATAGTAATCATTTTCCATTGCTTCAAGTGTCTGCTCCGACGGGATATACGGTTCTTCCGCAAATGCCGGAAGTTCCCCGCACAATATCAGCCAGACCGACATCAGACAGATAACAGCCGTTCTTATCATCGCCGCTCCCCCCATATACCAAAGGCAGGGACAGGAACTTCCCTGTACCCTGCCTGTAAAATCATACCTTTGGCAGCATATCCGTAGACCTCTTGATCTCCTCGTCTGTGGGGATATAATCGGTCATTTTTCCGTCATTATATGCACCATAAGCGTACATATCAAAATATCCGGTGCCGGTAAGACCAAAGAGAATCGTTTTTTCTTCGCCTGTCTCCCTGCACTTTACTGCCTCGTCAACGGCAGCCTTGATAGCGTGGCTGCTCTCAGGCGCAGGAAGTATTCCCTCTACCCTTGCAAACATCTGGGCAGCTTCAAATACGGAAGTCTGTTCAACGGATACAGCCTCCATAAGACCCTGATCGTAAAGCTCAGAAAGAATCGCACTCATGCCGTGATATCTCAGACCGCCTGCGTGATTGGGCGACGGCATGAATCCGCTGCCGAGCGTATACATCTTCTGGAGCGGACAAACTTTTCCGGTATCGCAGAAATCATACGCATAAACGCCTCTTGTAAGGCTGGGGCATGATGCCGGCTCAACGGCAATAAAACGGTAATCTGCCTCGCCTCTGAGTTTTTCGCCCATGAAAGGAGAAATAAGTCCGCCGAGATTTGATCCGCCTCCGGCGCATCCGATAATGATATCCGGCTTGATACCGTACTTATCCATTGCGGTCTTTGTTTCCATTCCTATTACGGACTGGTGGAGAAGAACCTGCGAAAGAACGCTTCCGAGAACATATCTGTAGCCTTCCTGAGTCGTTGCAGCTTCTACCGCTTCGGATATGGCACATCCGAGACTTCCGCCCGTGCCGGGAAATTCTGCAAGTATTTTTCTGCCTACTTCAGTAGTTTCAGACGGAGATGGAGTAACCGCTGCACCGTAAGTTCTCATTACCTCACGGCGGAAAGGTTTCTGCTCGTAGGATACCTTTACCATATATACCTGACAGTCAAGGTCGAAGTAAGAACAAGCCATTGAAAGTGCTGTTCCCCACTGACCTGCGCCTGTTTCCGTTGTAACGCCTTTAAGTCCCTGTTTTTTTGCGTAATATGCCTGAGCAATAGCAGAATTGAGCTTATGGCTTCCGCTTGTATTGTTGCCCTCGAATTTATAGTAGATCTTTGCCGGAGTTCCCAGCTTTTTTTCAAGACAGTATGCTCTTACCAGCGGAGATGGACGATACATTTTGTAAAAGTCCTGTATTTCCTCCGGAATTGCAATATAACGGTCTGTTTCGTTAAGTTCCTGAGCTACAAGTTCCTTGCAGAATACCGGTTCAAGATCTTCTGCCGTAACCGGTTTATGCGTTGCCGGATTGAGAAGCGGTGCAGGTTTTTTCTTCATATCTGCACGGACATTGTACCACTCTTTGGGCATTTCGCTTTCTTCAAGGTAGATTTTGTACGGAATTTTTGTGTTTGACATGGATAAGAACTCCTTTGTTATATATTACGGAACAATATCAAAGCTTGCTCCGGCAGCTTTTATTTGCCGTCAGGACGGTATTTCGCACGTGTACGGGCAATGCTGTCCTCGCTTCGCTTGATAAGGTTCAGAAGAGAGGATGAATACTGTGCATAGTCTTTCTGAAGCGTTGCAGTAGTGACGTACAGCGTATCGAAATTGTCGATACAGTCGTTTCCGTCCAGCGGGATTCCGCAGGATGACGCCTTGATATTCGCCTCGCTCATTGATACAATGGCGTTGGCACTGTCATTGGCAATGACCTTTGGTATGCGGAAAAGCTTCTGATCGTTATGCGGATTTGCATTGTAAATTATTCTGAACAGCTTATACACGGAAAGCATGAGATAAGACGATACTTCTTTAATAAGAGTGATACTGTTTGCTTTCTGGGCAAGACTGAAAAGAAGACTTATTGAATTGTTGATGATCCTTCTGTTGAAATTTATAATTTCGGGAGAAGGCATTTCAAGGCTGTTATTTCCGTCATCGTCGGGAATATCCTCAACGGTTATGGTTTTTCCCTCCGGGTCGGGCGTTCTTCCGAGAAGATAATCACAGGACACATTATAGTAATCTGCTATTTTCACAAGAAAATTAAGACCGCATTCACGTATGCCTTTTTCATAGTGCGAAAGAAGAGCCTGAGAAATTCCGAGATCTGTCGCTGCCTGTTTCTGACTGATGTGACGTTCTTTTCTCTGTAATGTTATAATTCGTGCAAAATCGGAATTCATAAATGTTCCTCCTGAAATGTTATTTAAACGACATTATTATTATAATACAAAATGTATAATATGTAAATACACCGATTTATTGAAGAATTGTGAATTTTTTCGTAAATTTTTGTAAGATTTTATAAGGCATAAATTTTTCGTCTTTATTTTTGTGCATATTGACATAATATTTCCGGAACAGACTCTAATCTATGATCTCACTGTTTTCTATTCCAAATTCCAGCAGCAGATTTATAAGTTCATTCCTGCTTCGGTTTGTTTTAGCAGATATGTCGTCAAGCTTTTCGACAACATCTTCTTTTACACGGATAGAGAATGTTTTATAACCGTCGTTGCCTTTCAGATTTGATTTTCTGGTTATTTGGAGCTTTTTAGTCATTTGTTATTATCACCTCACATATATTATATCTTGACACCAATATAAAATATATGTTATATTATATGTGATAAACAATAACATATGAAATGAGGTTTTCTATGACCTGCACTATAATCTCTGACGAAAAAAAATTTGATATTTTCCGAAAAAATGAAAGCATACCACTCTGTAATAAAATAAAAACAATGCTGCTCAGCGAAATATGGCAGCTGTACTGCCGTGGATATGACCGGTTCTGGCTGAATTGTGAATGGAATATTCCCATGTGGTGTGCAGAAATAATCACCGCTATGAAAATGTACAACGATATCAGACTGTATATTGCCATGCCTTACGAAGAACAGGCATCCGGCTGGGATGAAAAACATCGTGAACGTTTTTTTGACGTTCACGCCGATGCAGACAAAGTTATTATGATATCCGATTATTATACAAAAGACTGCTTTCACCTTGCAGATATGCATATGATAAACAATTCGGATAGAGTACTCATTATCGGAAATGATAGAGCAGAACTTTTCGGCAGTAAATACGCCGTTGAACATGACATACCGGTAGAATATATGTTTAAATAAATCCCATGTAAATTCTTTCACTTCTATTGACATTTTCGGCGTTTTCTGTTATAATAAAGGTTAAATAAAATAACCGACAATTCTGCATATATCATGAACAGGCAGCGGCAGTTATTTATGAGAGGACTGATAATCAATGAAAGGCTACCGAATAAGCGTATTGCGCCACGGTCTGACAGAAGCCAACGAAAAAGGCATTTATATCGGCTCGACCGATCTTCCGCTCTCAGGTAAGGGGGCAGCCGAACTTGTATCTAAAATGGACGAATTCGACTATCCGTCTGTCCACAGAGTATATTCCTCTCCGCTCAGACGATGCACCGAAACAGCGGAGATACTTTTTCCATGCACCGAAATGTGTACTGTTGACGATCTTCGTGAACTTGATCTTGGCAGCTTTGAGAATAAAAGCGTTGACGAACTCCTGAATCTTGACGACTACAAAAAATGGCTGAAAGGCGGCAAGGATACACGCCCTCCCGGCGGCGAAAGCCTCGAAGAAATGACCGCACGTACATTCAAGGCTCTTCACGAGATCATCATGGATATGATGAACGACGGTCTGACTCACTGTGCCATGATAACTCACGGCGGCGTTATTTCCAATATGATGAGCTGCTTCGGACTGCCGAAATACGATTCCAAAACACTCAGCACCGACTTCGGAGAGGGATTTGATATAATCGTAACTGCCCAGATGTGGCTTAATTCTCAGGCTTTTGAGATTCTCGGCTACTGCCCCTATGACAAGATACCCGATCCTGTCGATGAGGACTTCTTCTGACCTGCGTTCCGAATAATTTCCGTATTCTGGCACATACTACCACCGAAATGATCTTTTTTGTGGAGGTATTATGTTATGAAGATCCGGGAGCTTATTTCGTTTTCAGGTAAAATGCTGAAAGGCAGACGTGCCGTCACAATGACGGTCTGTCTGCTTCCTCTGGCAGCAGAACTGTTCTTCCGCTTTGCAGAAGCTGCGGTATACAGTCTGCTGCTGTATTTCGGTCAGATGCAGCCGGCAGCTCTTTTCAGCGGCGGAAGCAGAATTCAGCTTGCGGTCGCTCTTATAACTGCCGTTCTAAGAATTACATTTACAGCTCCCCTGACCTTTGCAATGGCATTCCGCCTTATGGAATTATGCGGCAGCCGCAGATCTGTAACTCCGCTTTCACGAATACTCATGAGCCGGAAATATTTCCGGAAAAGTCTCGGACTTTCCATTCTTTCAAAATCAGCGGCGCTCATTGCTCTTGCTCCGGCGGTATTCTTCGGAATAACAGCGAGTTCCATGCTTTCAACTGCCCGAACTGCCAGAGAACTTTTTCTTACCTGCCACGCATTCATGCTGACGGTTGTTTCCGTTATTATGTGGCTTTCATTAAAAATAAGTCTTGCCGCAGCGCCTTTCATTATGGTTCATTTTCCGGAATACAGCCCTTTCAGGATAATTCTGCTCTCAATAAGATTCATGAGAGGAAGAAAATCGGCTTTTGTCGGACTTGCCGCTGTATATCTGCTGCCGGTTTTGTCGGTAATAGGACTTCCGTTTGCCTGTACACGGCTTACATCGGCTGCCGCACTATGCATCTCAATCTATATCAAAGAGGACGAATATGAAAGAAATAAAACTGACAGTCAACTGCGAAAAGCCGATAACGCTGCAAAAATTCCTCATGGAAAAAAAAGGCGTGTCAAGACGGCTTCTTACAAAATTAAAGCGGCTGGAAAACGGTATTACACGGAACGGCAGAACTATCCGCAGTATTGACCTCGTTGAAAACGGAGATGTTATAATTCTGCATCCCGGCGATGACAGATCACTTGAAGCATCCGCTTCCCTCCGTGTTCCGGCAGCCTTTGAAAACGAAGCCTCAGTAATCTTTGACAAACCCGGCGGAATGCCTGTTCACCCCTCTGTAAGGCATCAGGGCGACACACTCGGAAATTATTTTGCCGCCCTTTATCCCGGACTTACTTTCCGGGCGGTGAACCGTCTGGATAAAGATACTTCCGGTCTGTGCATCGCTGCCAAAGATGCATATTCTGCACGTATCCTCCAGAGCAGCTGTACCAAGACCTACTTTGCAGCCGTTCACGGGATCACGCCGCCTCACGGAATTATTGACGCACCTATCGCTAGACAACAGAAATCAATAATCACACGCTGTGTCCGTGCGGACGGTCAGAGAGCGGTCACTCATTACAGGCGGCTCTGCTGCAATGAAAAATATTCTCTTTTGCAGATATCTCTCGAAACGGGCAGAACTCACCAGATACGTGTCCATTTCGCTCACATCGGTCATCCCCTTGCAGGAGACGATCTTTACGGCGGCTCACGGGAAGATATAAACCGTCAGGCACTTCACTGCGGTGCAGTTGAATTTACCGATCCGGAAACAGGCAGACAGCTCGTTGTCCGTTCTCCGCTTCCGGATGATATAAAAAATCTTTTTAAGGAGAAAAATATAATGGAAAGAATAGCAAGTTTTCAGGTAGATCACACAAAATTCGGCATAGGAATGTACATATCCCGTATTGACGGCGATATTGTCACATATGATATCCGCATGGTAAAGCCTAACGGCGGAGTGTACATCTCCAATCCGTCGCTTCATACTATCGAGCATCTTTTTGCGACTTACGCAAGAAATTCTTCATACGGCAAAAATATCATATATGTAGGCCCTATGGGATGCCGCACCGGATTCTATCTGCTCACACGTGATATGTCCCATGAGAACGCTATAGATCTGGTCAGGGATGCTTACCGCTTTATATCCGGTTACAATGGAGAGATCCCCGGCTGTACAGAGGCAGAATGCGGAAATTATCTGGAACACGACCTTGAATCTGCCCGTAAAGATGTACTTCCGCTTCTTGAAAAACTGGAAAACTACTCTCCGGAAATGCTTGATTACTCGTGGCATTTCACAAATAAGCAGTAATCAATTCCTGCTTTTTTATTCAGTCCTACAAAATATACCGCTGTGCAGAAAAAAAGCCAATATTTTCGTTGTATTTTACGAAGAAATTGCTATAATATTACACTGTAACCATTTTGTAACGAAAGGAGTCGTCTGAATGGATCATGAAGATCAGGAACGTCCGGATAATATATTCAAGCGTGCCTCGGAAAGTGCCGTAAATCTTTTCGCACGTTCCGGACTATGCACCGTAAAGATACTGGCTGCTGCCGCTCTCGGGATAATAACGGTGCTGAAGCTTGTTTTTTCCGAACTGCTGGGCCTTCTCTCTTTTGTTTTCAGAGGAATCCGCTGGCTCTGGCACGGCATGACGGAATCTATCCGCCTGCGTACCAAGCGCAACAGGGAGCTTTACAATGATGTCAGAAAGTCAAAAAAGCGTGGGAAAGCCGCTCATGCCGGAGCTGTCACCAGATTTGCAGGTTCTTTCCTGTTCGGGGAAGACGGAATTCTCTACACTGTTTTTAATTATACCATGCCGATAATATCTGTCGCCTTTCTTGTGGGCATAATACGATATGGCTCAAGTCTGGAATACGGCATCGCCGTGGATTTCAACGGAAAAGAGATAGGCATTATCAATGCCGAAGCCGACTTTGAAAAGGCAGAGCGTGAAGTACAGCAGAGAATTGCTTACAATGAGGACGATAAGACCATTGATCTTTCCGCCAATTTCTCCCTGAAAATAATATCCGACAACGACAAAATAATGAGCTCCGACCAGCTTGCAAACAAAATGCTGGAGGCATCCGACGAAAAACTTACCGAGGCATGGGGAATCTACATCGACGGAAAATTCATAGCCGCCGTCGTGGATAAAGACCAGATTCAAAAGGCTCTGTCTGACAGGCTGCTGAATTATCACGTTGACGGTGAGGTGCGTGATCTTTCCTACAAAAACAAGATCGAATACACACAGGGAATCTATCTTCAGGACAGCGTTATGGAAGAAAAGCCGGCAATAGAAATGCTGACATCCTCCACTGAAAAGAAAGGTGTATATATTGCTCAGGCAGGAGATACGTATGTTTCCGTATGCCAGAAATACAACATGAGTCTTGACGATTTTAAAAAACTGAATCCCTATAACTCCGGCATGACACTGAAAGGCGGTCAGGTAATAAATATACTGGAAACCGAAAGCTATCTGCCTATACAGTATGTCAAGGAATTTGAAACGCTCTCTTTCCTTGACTACGAAACAGTTGAATATGAAACAAGTTCGCTTAACGTCGGTGTAAGATCAATCCTCGTAAAAGGTGTGCCCGGCGAAAAAATCAGCAATACCGAAATAACATATGTTGACGGCATCGAAAGAGCACGCAAAACCGTTAAATCAGTTGTAACAAAAGAGCCTGTTATCGAACAGATAGGCATAGGAACTTATTCTGCACGTCCTGATCCAAACTGCCGTCCCGTTACAGGTTCCGGCGAAATGGGATGGCCTGTTGACGGCGGCTGGATAAGTGATACGTTTATCAGCAACCGCAACCATAAAGGACTCGATATTGCGGCAAACGAGGGAACGGATATCTATGCCGCTTCCGACGGCGTGGTTATATCTGCCGGCTGGAACTCCGGCGGATACGGCTATATGGTGCAGATAGATCATCTTAACGGATATCAGACCATATACGGTCACATGAGTTCCGTCTACGTTTCAGAAGACCAGACCGTGACACGAGGTCAGCTTATTGGTGCGGTAGGAAATACCGGAAACTCAAACGGCGCACATTGTCATTTTGAAGTAAGATATATGGGTGTATGTTATGATCCGGAACTGTTCCTCAATACGGTTGACGGAACAAACGAAGAAGATCCGGACAAAAAAGAGCCGGATGAATAAATAAAAAATGCTTCCTTTTACGGGAAGCATTTTTCATGTATGCAGTTCAATTAACCGGCTGTTTTCATAATATTGATTATAAAGCTGCTAAGTTCACTTTTCCGAAAAATATGTATATCAGATACTCCGGGACATCTTTTCGGATCAAACTTTTCTTTCGGAAAAATCTTTATCTTTCTTGAATCCTCAAATGATATATATGCAAATTCCTCTGCCGCAGGATATTTTTCAATTGCAGCAATTATGCGAAATCGAAGATAAACGAATCTTTTTCGTTTCTTATCATCAAGACCGTCAAAAAGAGCTTGTTCCTCCGGAGAAAGCGGAACGGAAAATGCTTTTTCACGCCGCTTTTCTTCCTGCAATGCCTTTGCCTGACGTATTTTTTCCAGTCGGCTTTCAACAAGTGCTTTAAATTCCGGTCTGTTACGGAAATCCGTTGTAAATACCGCCTTGTGTATGGTATAAAGCGCCATTGCATCGTTCATGGCGTTGTGGAAGCTTCCGGTATCAGGAACATATCCGAAAGCCGAAGCAAGTTCCTTTATATTGACAGCCTGCGGCAGTTCCATACGCCTTACCATTTCTGCCTGTATATCACGGACTGCATTATATATCCTGCATATGCTGCCACAGTCTTTCCCGAAATTACGGTGCTGCCTTATGTCACTCTGAAGTCCCGGCTTATCAAAATTCCCCCAGACCCACAGCTCGCTTACGCCATACTTGTCCATAAGGCGTACAGCTACTTTCAAGACGCTGCTGCTGTCCGGAGAAGCTGATATTTCTTCCTGACTGAGGTGAGTGAGTTCACGGCATTGTTTTGAAAGCTTCGGGAAACGATTTGGCTTCGAGGTTGCATAAAATCTTTCTGCAATATTATAAGAACTGTCGCATATAACTATGCCCACTGACAGCATCTCGCTGCGAAGACGATACATGGCACTTCCGCAGGTAAATTCAAAATCGGCAAAACCAATATATTTTTTTATTTCTGTCATTTTTAACACGCCTTAATAAAAACTTTGGCTGACAAAATCGTACATCCACCTGATAAATTCTACAAGCTCAGGTTTTCTGCTGAAACTTTGTATAAGCAGAGGATCAACGTGCGGAGATTTGTATATTTTTTTACAATAAGTTTCAAGATTTCTTTTTACATTGTCAGCTTTTCCATCACCGTATTTTACGGCTATTTCTTGATAATTATCCTGCATATCAAGTTTCAGCTTCTCCGGTTCTGTCAGAAAAATCGAAAGGAGCTGACATAAATAACAAAATCCTTTATGAAAATGAGCATATCCGTGAGAAGTCAGGAATTCCGATATTTTTTTGTCTAAATAAGGAACTTTGCGTCTGTACATAAACAGCTTTATATACGCCTCCAGAAGCCAGGCAGGCGTCTCCTGAAACCACAGACACATTGAAGCACCTGCCAAATAATATTTTTCTTCGTTGTGTTCCCATTTGTACATCATCACAACAAATATGTCTGCATCCTTGTGTACTTTGCTATATTGATCACGCAGCCGCCTGATTCTGTTGGTCAGATCATTAACGTGCTCACCTACAAAGAATACCACTGTGTCATATTTTTCTTTGCCGTTAAGATTCTTTTCCAGATCATTATAACACATGGTACAGTTATATACGGTATACTGTGTGGCGTTAAAGCTTTTTTCTATAGCCTGCCCTATCCCGGGATCGTCATTGCATATCAGCAGTTTTTTTCTCAAAGAATCACCTTCTTCTCAGCAGACAAAGCATCCGTTGCACAAGTCATGTACAATGCTGCATTGATTATTCTTCCTCAGGAACGTTATTTTTCTTGTTTCTTTTCTTATATTTTGACTTCTGACCTATGTTAAGCGAAACTGTCAGAAGCTTATCGGACATGAACAGACGGAGAGCAAAGAAAATGCATATCAGGAATACTATTATCTGATAGATAAGTCCACCCAGGAACAGCATATTGTTGCCGAACATCAGATTCGGAACAGCCGTAAATGTATGAGTAAACGGTATAGCATAAACGATCACCCTGAATATCATTGGCAGCGAATTGATGTCTGCAAGCATAGATATTATATAAGGAACCATTGCACAAAGCATTATTGGCATGAGCATATTCTGAACATTCTTTGCATCGTCAATAAGTGCGCCAAGCATAATTGAAACTGACAGGCAGATCATTATTGTAAAGAAGAGCTGTACCCCGATAAGAATATAATCGACAGCTCCCAGATTAAGACCGAGCTGCTCCAGCGCCTGATCTACGGTAATGCTCGTTCCTGCTGCCTCGGAAACGGTTCTGGTCACTTCGTCGGTAGCTCCGGAAACGAAAGTTGAAAAAGCAACCATATAAACTGCCGCATTAAGCAGAGCAACAACGGCAGCAGCAAGCATTTTTGCACCTATTACGGATAATCTCGATACGGGCGCAGAAAGAAGCGTTTCAAGCGTCTTGTCTATCTTTTCATTGGATATGGCAGACATAAGCATCTGTGATGTCATCATTATAAGAACAAATACGATAATAGGCAGCAGCATATTCTGCATCATTATTTTGCTCATAATACTGTCCTGAGATATGCGTGCGTCCTTATCGTCAACGACGGTATTTTCCGTCAGAATAACAGGTTCTTCCATAAGCTTATACTGCTGATCGTCCATTCCGGTATCGGCGGCAATAGTACTGGAAATACACTGCTTGATAAGATTTATCGCACCTTCGTTTCCGGCATCAATATTAGACATAGTAGCTGCTGAAGTCATCCTCGATACGCTGATAAGTTCCGGCTGATCTTTTTTATCAAGTGAATCGGTAAATCCCTCAGGAATTATTACCAGACTGGAAATATCGTTATCTGCAAGAATAGCGGCATAATCGTCTCCCTCGCACTCAATAATATTGATCTTTGCCGAAACATTTGAATCGGGATCTTTATTTACTTTCTCCATTGCTTCCAATATGCTTTCAGTGAATTCCGTTTTATCCCTGTCGCATATATTAATGGTAACATTCCTGCTTTCATCAACTGCTTCGTTGATAGTGGTTTTCATAATGCCGCCAAGCATCATAAAGATGGCCACTGTAACCACAAGACCAAGAAGCATATTCTTGTTGACAAGCTCTGCGAGTTCCTTTTTAAGCAGATTAATGAACTTCATTCTGCTTCACCACCCTTTCAAAAACTTCTTCGAGATTGGCAGCATTATAACGCTGCTTAAGCTCGTCCGCAGCTCCGGTCACCATAAGATGTCCTTTTGTTATTATGCCCACACGGTCGGAAACAAATTCTATCTCCAGCATATTATGGGATGACAGAAGAAATGACATTCCATCTTCATGAGCAAGCCGCTTGATTGTTTTTCTGATTTCAATGGCGTTTATGACATCCAGACCGCTTGTAGGCTCGTCAAGAATAGCAAGCTTAGGTCTTGTCATAACGGAACGTGCCAGAAGAAGCTTACGTATCATTCCACGGCTATAGCTGCCGATCTTATCGTTGAGACGGTCACCGAGCTGACATATCTCTTTTGCACGGTCAACACATTTTCCGATCTCTTCAAGATCAGTGCAGAAAAGCCCTGCCATGAACTGAAGATATTTAATGCCTTTCATATTCTTGTAGGCTCCGGCTTCATCAGGCAGATAAGTGATACATTCCCTTACTTTATCTGGTTCATTTACAACGCTGTGACCCATTATCAATGCATCCCCCGCCGTCGGAGTGAGCAGCGTAGATATCATACGGATAGTAGTTGTCTTTCCTGCGCCGTTCGGCCCGATAAGTGCAAATACTTCACCTTTCCCTATTTCAAAGGAGACTTTATCAGCGGCGAGAACTTTTGTGTACTGTTTCGTAAGTCCTTTGACTTCGAGTACATTTTCCATTTTTTAACCCCCAATATAAAATATACATTGAATTCATCTCACCGATGAATTCAATGTATTAATAATATCACAAAACATCCGTTGTGTCAATAGATGCACCGGGGTAGTAATGTTCCAGAATTTCCCTCCAGCTTTTGCCTTCCTGTGCCATGGAATCAGCACCGTACTGACTCATGCCAACGCCGTGACCGTAACCACGGGTAGTGAAAACGATCTCCTCCCCCTCGCAGCGGACATCAAAACAAGCGGAACGCAGCGCCAGCGCCTGCCGGAGATCATTGCCGGAAACGATCTTGTCGCCTGCTTTTGCACGCAGAACCGTTCCCGAACCGGAACTTTCCTCCGTCAAGATCCATGATGTAATATCGTTTCCAAGTACTATCCCCGGAAATGCGGCTTCAAGCTTCTGCCTGAGAACATCCTTTGTCAAACGTATCTCCTCCATATATCCGGGAGCTTTTGTATCATAGCTGCTGTCTACAGGAACAAGATAAGGAGTACCTGCTCCCCATGCATTTTCGGCACTTTCGGTTTTTCCAGTGGACATCGAATGAAAAGCAGCAACTATCGGTTCGTCGTCGTATGTAATGACATACGGCAGTACCTCATCGGCGGCATCAGCGATCTTTTTGTAGTTCTCATCAAAGTTTTCCCCGAAATACTGCCTTGCCTGAGCTTCGGTAAAATAGCCCTGATACCGGGAAGTATCGTTGGAAAAATCCGCCCCCATAAGATCGGCAGTGGGAGATCGGCGTTCTCTGATGCGCTGACGCTCCGCATACGTATGAGCCGCTGCTGCCTGCGCTTTCAGAGCTTCTTCATGAAAGGATGCAGGCATTTCCGCACAGACTGCTCCTATGACATAATCTCTGACCGGAACTTCAATAACCTGTCCGGATGCCATATCAAGAACCTTATACGGTTCTCCCGGATCAACGGCTGCGGCAGGTTCTTCTGTGGTCTCCTGCCGAATCTCATCGGAAACGGAAGTTTCCGGAACTTCCTTTTTTTCCGACGCAGCAGTTCTCTTCTCCGCCTTTGCAGATTTTCCGGAGATATACACCGGCAATGCAGGAATGACCATTACCGATAACGCCAGGGCCAGAAACTGTGATATGTACTTTTTCATGATAACCTCTCCTTTTTACGGCAACAGCATTTACTTTTGTGTTGACATAATTCCAAAAATAGTGTATAATTAAATTTGAATATTTCAGAGGAGTGTGATTGTAATGCCGTCTTTTATTTCGGGTGCCAATATTACAGGTTTATGCGAGGAACTTTGCAATAATTCCGTTATCGACCCCAAACTTTACGACAAATATCACGTTAAAAGGGGTCTCCGCAACAGCGACAGCACAGGCGTTGTCGCCGGAATCACTAACATATGCAACGTTCACGGCTATGTTCTTAACGAGGGCGAGGTAGAACCTATCCCGGGTCAGCTCATATACAGAGGATATAATATCAACGACCTGGTTGAAAATGTTGAAAAAGAAAACCGCTTCGGCTTTGAGGAAACCGCTTTCCTGCTGCTTTTCGGACGTCTGCCAAGCCATAAGGAACTCAAGAATTTCAATACATATATCTCCCTCAAAAGAGATCTCCCAAACGGCTTTGTAGAAGATATGATCCTTAAAGCACCGTCGCATAATATCATGAACAAGCTGGCACGCTCCGTTCTTGCTCTCTATTCCTATGACGACGACTGCGAGAACAAGGGTCTTGAAAACGAAATGAGAACGGCTATCAGTCTTATTGCAAAAATGCCCGTTATCATGGCGAACGCCTATCAGGTCAAGAGAAGAGTCTTTGATAACCAGAGCATGATAATGCATCCCATAAATTACGAGGAAAACACGGCTCAGTGCATTCTTTCGCTGCTCAGAACCGACAGACAGTATACTATGGAAGAAGCTCAGATGCTCGACTGTCTCCTTATGCTTCAGGCAGAACACGGAGGCGGAAACAACTCTACTTTCACCTGCCGTGTGCTCACATCATCCGGAACTGATCCGTATTCCGCCTATTCTTCGGCTATATGCTCGCTTAAAGGTCCACGTCACGGCGGTGCTAATCTCCAGGTTATCCATATGCTTGACAACTTCAAGGCAAATATCAGAAACTGGGAGAACGAGGGAGAAGTCGCCGACTACATACGCAAAACGATAAAGAAAGAAACAAACGACGGCTCAGGTCTGATTTACGGCATGGGTCACGCCGTATACACTATATCTGACCCCAGAGCGGTCATCCTCAAGAAAAAGGCATTTGAACTTGCAAAGGGCAGGGAAATAGAAGCGGAATTCCGCCTTCTTGAAACAGTTGAAAGACTTACTCCGGAGGTGTTCAGATCAGTCAAGGGAAGTTCAAAGACAATGTGTGCAAACGTCGATATGTATTCCGGACTTGTGTACCGAATGCTTGGCATTCCCGAAAACCTCTTCACGCCTCTGTTCGCCGTTGCACGTATGGCAGGATGGGCTGCTCACCGTATGGAAGAAGTTCTTACCGGCAACAGGATAATACGTCCGGCATACAAGGCTATCGCCAAAGAACGTGAATACGTGCCTATCGACCGGAGATAGGACTGTTCCGGACTAAAAATGTTATTTATAAAATGATTTTAAAAAGAAAACTACTTCCTGCTTCTGCCCTTATGATAACAACGGCGGCGCTGACAGGCTGTTCTTTCGGAACAAGCATAGACAATCTTATGACGCCCCCTAAGCTGAGCATGGAACAGGAACAAATATACAAGGCTCTTACTGATGCCGCAGGTATGAATATAAGCCTTAAATATCCGAAATCCGGCAAATATCTCTCCGCCTTCATCGTGGAGGATATCGACGGCGACGGCGGAGACGAGGCAGTGGTATTCTATGAAAAAACCAGCCTTGCCGCTCCGGAAAATACCCTGAGAATAAACATCCTCGACCAGAGCGGCGGAAAGTGGCGTTCTGTCTGTGATACTCCGGCGGAGGGCGCTGAAATTGAAAAGGTCATCATCTCGGAACTTGGTTCTAATGAGCGGATAAACCTTATTATCGGAAGCAGCCTTATCAACCGTTCGGAAAAAAACGTGGCTATTTACAACTATGATCCTGTAAACGGAACTATTGAAAAAACGTTTTCCGAAGCGTGTTCATTCATAGATGTGACTGATCTTGACGGAGACGGCGAAACGGAATTTTTCCTTCTGGCAGGCTCTGCCACCGGCTCTCCTGCCGTGGCAGAAAGCTATAAACTGGACGAAGGCGGCACATATCATGTGTACAGCAGTGAACTCAGCGGAAGCTTTACGGAATTCGACAGTCTGAATTACGGGGAGATCGGCGGCGGCAGAAAAGGTCTTTATATTGATGCCGTTTCAGGCGCAGGCTCTATCCAGACCGATATCGTATATATGGACAGCACAGGACTCAACAAGGTTTTTACTGACCCTAAAGATTCACTTGCTACCGTACGCCCGGCAGGATGCAGCTCATTTGACATTGACGGAGACGGAATTCTGGAAATACCTGTCCAGACGATTTCTCCCGGCTATGAGGATCTTCCTGAAAGCGAACAAATGAAGATAACTCAATGGGACTTTATAAACAGCGACAACCGTCTTGAACGGAAGTGCTCCTCATACTACAGCGTGGGGGACGGATATATCTTCGTTTTTCCGAAAAAATGGGATAAAAAAGTCACCATAAAACGTGATGCCGTCAATGACGAGATCGTTTTCTGCGCCTGGCAGGACGGCGAAACCGGACGTGAACTGATGCGTATCTACTGCGCAGAAGACTCAGCCTCACGTGAGGACAGGATCTCCGGCGGCTATATGCTTATGGGAACAAAAGGGGATTCGGCATATCTGGCGTATATTCCCTACAATCAAACAACAGTGGACGACGGTCTTTCTCCGAGCGCCGGAGATGTGGCTGTCGGTTTTAAAACAAAATAAGGCGCTGGCTGTGAGGAGACATAAAAATGAAACGTATATTAATCTGCGAGGATGAAACTACCATCCGTGAATTTGTTGTTATAAACCTTAAACGTGCCGGATATGACGTTGTGGATGTTGACTGTGGAGAGGCAGCTCTCAGAATGTTTGAACAGGAACACGGAAATTTTGACATCATCCTCCTCGATATTATGATGCCCGGCATTGACGGCTTTACAGTATGTAAAAAAATACGTGAAAAAAGCTCTACCATCGGTATAATAATGCTTACCGCCAGAACTCAGGAAATGGACAAGGTAAGCGGTCTTATGATAGGAGCCGACGACTATATTACCAAGCCGTTTTCTCCGTCGGAGCTTACCGCCCGTGTGGATGCCATTTACCGCCGTGTCTGCATGAGCTTTATCAAAAATGAAAAACAGTCGCTTCTTGAATCCGGCCCGTTTGTACTTAATCTCAAGAGCCGCACCGTCACCAAGAACGGAAAACCTATCGAGCTGACACAGGTGGAGTACCAGATACTTGAATTCTTCATGAACAATAAAAATACTGCTCTTGACCGGGCAAGCATCCTCAATCATATATGGGGAGAAAGCTACTACGGCGACGATAAGATCGTTGATGTGAATATCAGAAGAATCCGCATGAAAATAGAGGAAGAGCCATCCAGCCCCCGATATATCATTACTATATGGGGCTATGGATATAAATGGAATGATATGCAGTAATGGCTAAAAAAAGTATTACCAAACGCTGGATAATCAACAATCTGGGTGTTATAATCCTGGCGCTGCTTGTTATCGCCATGGCTATAATCTATGCGATACAGAGTTATTTCTACAGTTCTGCCAAACAGTACCTGATTTCAAAGATCAACGCCGTTACCAGCGTCCTTAGCATCCACTCACAGGACAGCGCTGCCAACTTCTCCGCTGAAATGAGAAATATGCTTGAAACTTTCAACGAAAAGGACAAAATTGAGCTTATGGCAATAAACTCCAACGGGCGTGTTGTACTGACCTCCTCCGGATTCTCCCCTGATGCCAATATGCTCATGCCTGACTACGAGGATGCTATGATCTCCGGAGAGGGCACCTATATAGGCAAGCTTCCGGGCGGCGAGAAGATATTGGCAGTATCTGTGCCAATATCCTCAATAAACAGCGAATTCAGCTCCGTCAGAATGGTAACTTCCCTCACAACTATCGACAACACAATAAAAAATTATACAATAGCAGTTGCCGTCATTGTTCTGGTAGTTATTGCTATCGTTATATCAACAGGTCTTTATTTTGCCGGATCTATCGTAAAACCTATCAGGCAGATAAGCGATATTGCACGTAAATTCGCCATGGGCGACTTCTCCGTGCGCATAAGCAGCAACAGCAGCGACGAAATCGGCGAACTCTGTACGGCTATCAACCATATGGCAGACGAATTGTCGAATGCGGAAAATATGAAGAACGAATTTATATCTTCCGTATCCCACGAACTGCGTACCCCCCTGACGGCTATAAAAGGCTGGGCGGAAACACTTATGCTTGACGGCGGCGGAAGTCCGGATACCATGAAGAAAGGTGTAGGCGTTATCGTTAATGAAACGGAAAGACTTTCCCGGATGGTTGAGGAACTGCTCGATTTTTCACGTATGCAGAGCGGTCATTTTACGCTCCAGAATGCCACTATGGATATTCTTGCCGAACTTGGCGACGCTGTTCTTATCTACAGCGACAAGGCAAAGCGTGAGGGCATAGAGATAATCTATAACGACCCTGATATGCTGCCGTTTGTATTCGGCGACAAGAACAGGATACGTCAGGTATTTATAAACATAATTGACAACGCTATCAAGTATTCCTCTCAGGGAGGAACTGTAACTATAAATGCTTATGAGGACGAAAAAGAAAACAAAGTCGTTGTTTCCGTTGCCGATACCGGCTGCGGCATAAAGACTTCCGACCTTGCCAAAGTCAAGACAAAGTTCTACAAGGCAAATCATACACGAAGAGGTTCGGGTATCGGACTGGCAGTGGCAGATGAAATAATCGCTATGCACAACGGAACTATGGATATCACCAGCCCCGGCGAAGGACTGGGAACAACTGTTACCATAACGCTCCCGGCACAAAGTTCCTGATCCGGAATATCAGCATCGGTGCTGAAATAAATTATGAGGTGATAATATGAGTAAAAAAAATCAGCCGTCCGGCGAAAAATTCAAGTCAAAGATCGGCGGACAGGCTCTAATCGAAGGCATAATGATGCTCGGTCCGAACACGGGCGCTATGGCGTGCCGTCTGCCCGACGGCAGTATTGATCTGGAAACATGGGAGGAAAACAACGGAAAAAAAGCTCCGTGGTACAAAAAGACTCCGCTGGTGCGTGGCTGCGTCAGCTTTGTGACATCTCTTGTAAAAGGTTACAAATACATGATGAAATCCGCAGAAAAACAGCTTACAGAAGAGGAAAAAGCCGAAGAGGAGAATTCCTCTGCATTTTACAATATTTTTATGACCATCGGCATGGTGCTCGGCATTGTGTTGGCAGTGGGACTTTTCGTGTTCCTGCCCAAAATGATTGCCGACCTTATTCCCGTAGTAAGAGACAAACGCATACTCCGCTCTGTAAGCGAGGGCATTCTGAAAATCGCAATTTTTGTTACCTATATGGCGCTTGTGGGACTTATGAAAGATATCCGGCGTCAGTATATGTATCACGGCGCAGAACACAAGACCATCGCCTGCCATGAGGCGGAACTTCCGCTTACAGTAGAAAATGTCCGCAAACAGACACGTTTCCACAAACGCTGCGGAACAAGCTTTATCTTTATCGTTCTTATCGTAAGCATCTTTGTAATGTGCTTCGTCCCCTCAATGGATAAATGGATTAGAATACTCATCAGTCTCGGACTTCTTCCGCTGGTGGTGGGTATCTCCTACGAATTCATCCGCCTTGCCGGAAACAAGGACAACTTTTTCACACGCATCCTTTCCGCTCCCGGACTTGCAATGCAGCGTCTCACCACACGTGAACCCGACGACAGCATGATAGAAATAGCTATTGCTGCTCTTACGCCGTGCATCCCCGAAGATAAAGAGGAGGACAAGTGGTAAGCCGCTCATCTCTCTTTGACGAATGCCGGAAAGATCTTGAAAAAAGCGGAAATCCCGACGCCCGGTTTGACGTTCTGTGTATTTTCCAGGATATGCTGAACGACGCTCATCCCCTTTTCCGTCCGTCAGAAACGGTTGACGTCTCCACAGAACTCAGGATACGTGATCTTATCGAAAAACGCCGATCCGGCTATCCGCTCCAGTATCTTCTGGGACAGTGGGAATTTTTTGGCTGTCCTGTAAAGGTCGGAGAGGGAGTTCTCATCCCACGCCCTGATACCGAAACGCTGGTGGAACAAATACTTGACATATGCAGCAATCACCGCCTTACATCCCCAGTGATAGCCGATCTGTGCAGCGGCAGCGGATGCATCGCAATAGCTCTTAAAAAGCATATTCCCGGTGCAAAGGTATTTGCTGCCGAGCTTTCCGATGATGCTCTTGTATATCTGAAACAGAACGCAGCAATAAACAATACGGATATAGAAATAATTCAGGGCGATGTGCTCGATGAGGAATTCTGCCGTAATTTCCGGGATATAGATATTATCGTCAGCAATCCGCCTTATCTGACGGCAGAAGAAATGAAGTCGCTCCAGACCGAAGTTTCATTTGAACCGGAAACGGCTCTGTACGGCGGAACTGACGGTCTTGACTTTTACCGGAGAATGACGGCTGTCTGGAAAGATTCGCTCCGGCAGAGCGGCTGGCTGGCATACGAATTCGGCATGGGACAGCATGATGCCGTAAAAAAACTGCTTGAAAACAACTCATTTACCGATATAGAACTAAGAACCGACGGCGGAGGTATAATCAGAACCGCCGCAGGACGAAAATTATGATACGGAGGAAGTAAAATGGCAAAAAAAGAACTTGCAAAAAAACCGGAAGTCGTTCGTATTACGACTAAGGAAGATAAAAAAACAGCCCTTGAGGGAGCTATGAAACAGATCTCTAAAAAATACGGCGAGGGAGCTATCATGCGTCTCGGTCAGAATACCACACTCAATGTCGAGGCTATCCCGACAGGCTCTATGACGCTGGATATGGCTCTGGGCGTGGGCGGAGTCCCACGTGGAAGAATTATCGAGATATACGGTCCTGAAAGTTCCGGTAAGACAACTGTTGCCCTTTCGATCGTTGCTCAGGCTCAGAAGCTGGAGGGCGAAGCAGCGTTTATTGACGTTGAGCACGCTCTTGACCCTGTATATGCCAAAGCTCTGGGTGTTGACATTGACAATCTTCTTGTTTCGCAGCCGGACAGCGGAGAACAGGCTCTTGAAATAGCAGAAGCTCTTATACGTTCCGGTGCTATCGACGTTATCGTACTCGATTCCATTGCCGCTATGACCACACGTGCCGAAATAGACGGCGAAATGGGAGATCTCCATGTGGGACAGCTTGCAAGACTTATGTCGCAGGCAATGAGAAAGCTTACCGCAGCTATTTCAAGATCAAACTGCGTGGCTATCTTTATTAACCAGATACGTGAAAAGATCGGCGTGATGTACGGAAACCCCGAAACAACTCCCGGAGGACGTGCGCTTAAATTCTACTCATCCGTCCGTATCGAAGTGCGAAAGGGCGAAGTTATCAAATCCGGCAATGACATAATCGGTGCTTCCACAAAATGCAAGATCGTCAAGAACAAGGTTGCTCCGCCTTTCAAGGACTGTACCTTTGATATGATGTACGGCACGGGAATTTCCCGTACAGGCGAAGTTCTCGACCTTGCCGTTCAGCTTGATATCATCAAGAAAGGCGGCTCGTGGTTCAGCTACAAGGATCAGAAACTCGGTCAGGGACGTGACAATGTAAAGGAAGTTCTCAAGAACGATGAGGCTCTTATGAAAGAGATTGAAGAGCAGATAATCGCACGCAAGGACGAACTTAAATCCGCTCCGCCCAAAAAGACCAAAAAGGGAAAGAAAGGCGCAGCCGAAGAAGAACAGTCTTCCGAAGAGCAGTATATCGACTCTGATACCGGCGAATACATGGATGACGGCGGCAGCAGCATGAGCGAGGATATACTCGCTGATATTGATGAGGATTTCGAGGAATTCACTCCTGCGGATGAATAATGAAGATAACCTCACTGAAAAAATACAAAGGGCTTACATATGAGGCGGAACTCGACTATGAACGGAAAATCTACCTTCATGCGGATATTATCGTGGATTTCGGACTCCGTGAGGATGATGAAATAGATCGTGACAAGCTCCGTGAGATCATATGGGCATCGAATTTCCGCCGTGCCTATCAGCGTGCCTTGTATCTTCTTGATTACCGGGACTACTCACGTGCCGAAATGTACAAAAAGCTGCTTGACAACTACAAGAGCGAACGTCTCTGCACCGCTGTTGCAGATAAGCTTGAAAGAAACGGCATTATCGACGACGAACGCTATGCGGAAAAACTGGCTGTAAAATACGTCTCCGTCCGGAAATTCGGCTACAGACGTGCAAAACGTGAAATGATGATGAAAGGTATCGGTCAGTTTACCGCTGACGATGCTCTTGAACCATACTCCGGGCAATTTGAAGAAAATCTCATGACGCTTCTGGAAACAAAACACGCCCGCAATCTCACTGATCCCGGCGACCGGAAAGCCGTTGAACGTGTTAAAGCATCGCTGGCACGATACGGCTACAGCTTCGACGAGATAAACCGCTGTATAAAAGAATATTCTGAAAATAATTTGGAGGACTGACAATGGCAATAAAAGTCGGATTGGTATCTCTGGGCTGCTCGAAGAATCTTGTGGATTCCGAAAGAATGCTCTATAAACTGAGAAAAAAAGGTTATCAGCTTGTAACCGAACCCGGACTTGCTGATATCGCAGTAGTCAATACCTGCGGATTTATACAGTCCGCAAAGGAAGAAGCTATAGAAACTATCCTTGAACTCGGAAAGCTCAAGGAGGACGGAACACTGAAAAAAATCGTGATAACAGGATGTCTCACCGAACGCTACCGTGAAGAAGCCGCCGAGCTTTTCCCGGATAACGATATCTATCTGCACGGCATGTCCATGGGTGCGGCGAGCATTCTGCAAAGTGCGGATCTTGACCTTAACAAAAACGTGCGCGGCATTATCGCCGACTGCGGCTATTCCGATCTTAACACGGTGTTCCGCAACCTTGTCGGCAAGCTCTATCACCTGCCGACGATGTTCGTTGATGTTTTTGAATACGTTAACCTCCTCAAGGCTGGCTACGGCTTCAAGGAGGCAAGCTCGGTGCGCAGCGTGAGCGTGACGGAGATACCGCTTTTGTACATCTGCGGCGACTGCGACCGCTATGTTCCCAAAGACATGGCGCTTGAGATATTCAACGCCTGCAAAAGCGAAAAGAAGCTGCTGCTCGTGCCCGGCGCAGGGCATGCGGCAAGCTACATGTGCGCAAAGGATGAGTATGAAGCTCTTGTAAGAGATTTTATAGGGAGGAAGAATTAATGGGGAACACAAAAAGCGCCGAGAAAAAAGGCATCGGCGCGCTCAACTGGACTCTGCTGCTGGTGATCGGCTTTTCCGCGCAGATAGCATGGGTCATCGAAAACAACTGGTTTGCAAACTTTTTGTATTCCGACTTCGGTGCGCAGCTCGGTGTTGTTACGGCAATGACCATATGCTCGGCAACGGCAACGACATTTTCCGCGCTGTTTTTCGGAACGCTGTCCGACCGCATTGGTTCGCGCAAGAAGCTCATAGCCTGGGGCTCGATACTCTGGGGAATTTTCACCATCGCGTTCGGGCTTACGCACTATCTGCGCGACAGCATTTATAACGACGTGATGCTCGTCGGCGTCACCATCGTCGCAGCCGACACCATAATGAGCTTTTTCGGCTCGATGGCAAACGACGCAGGCTATAACGCCTGGTATGCCGACATGATGGACGATTCAAACTCCGGCCAGATCGGTGCCGTCGCGGCAACGCTGCCCGTTATCGGAACGCTCGTCGGCACCCTCGTCGGAGGCATGTTCGTAACGGGGCTTGCAACCGAGGCAAATCCGCAGGCAGGATACATCATCTTTTTCTCCGTTGCAGGCGGAGTCACCATTCTCGTCGGCATAGCGTCGTTTTTCCTGCTCAAGGATGCGCCTACGCTCAAGCCCGTCAAGGACGGAGGCTTCTGGCACCAGTTCGGCTCGACGTTCAATTTCAGGCGCTTTGCCGCAAATCGCGAGCTGGCTCTTGTGTTTCTCACGCTGTGCATATTCTTCATCGGCTACAACTGCTATTTTATCCACATCATGAACTGGATGAACTACACCCTCGGCTTTACCGATCCCAGCCTCATTCTCGGCATTCCGCTGCTGATAGCCGTCGCTGTATCCGTTCCGTTTATAAAGGTCATAAACGACAAAAAGGTTCCGGCCGTCGCCGCATTCGCGACGATACTCAGCATTCTCGGCTGCCTGTTTGTCTACTTCGTCGTCGGCAATATGCAGGGCACGTTCGACACGGAAAACGCCCTGAACCTTGCGGCAAACTGGCCGTGCTTTGCCGGCATAATTCTCGTCGGCATCGGCTACGTTGTTTTCATGCAGGCCATGACCGTCTGGATGAAGCGCCTGTACCCCGAGGAGCACCGCGGCCAGTTCGAGGGCATAAGGATCATGTTCTTCGTATTCTTCCCGATGATAGCCGGTCCGCTGCTGGCAGACCCGATCTGCCGCGCCTTCGGCGAAAAGGTATATCAGGTCGTCGATAACGGAAACCTCATCTTCGTTACCGCGCAGCGCGCAGGCGAGATGGGCTATGACATAAGCAGCATTGCCGAGGGCTATCTGCCGGTAAACGAGCTGTTTATTGCCGCTGCGTGTGTCACGGCGCTTGCGCTTATCCCTATGAGCATCGCCGCAAAAATGTATAAGGAAAGGAATAAAAGCTGACGAGAGCCGAACCCATATCGCCTGTCGGCGTACCCTTCCGGCTATTTTCGCCTTTTTTGCCTTGATGGGCGCCAGCCCACCTGCATCAAAGAAAGCCGAAAATATCTCGAAAAGCACATCCGACAGGTGCTTTGCAGTTTTGCCGGAGCAGATTTTTGTTCAGGCAAGGCAAAGCTCGCAGAGAATACTGTCGTATTGTCAAGAGCTTTAACGCAGCGTGGGCGGAAATCTGCCCGTCAAAACCGATACGTGTTCGACTCTCGTCAGCTTATGAAAAACGTTTTGAAAAGGTATATTCTCAGGGTGCGATCGATGTTATGGAGATCTGGGTGGATAAAGAGACCGGCGTAAACTATCTCTACCACTACTCCGGCAACTCCGGCGGCCTGACTCCCCTGCTCGACCGCGACGGCAAGCCCGTCATCAGCACAGTTATAAAGTAAAAAAGACGGCCATCGGCCGTCTTTTTTATTTCAGCTTTTTCTCCAGCAGGACTAAATTCACATTAGGGATGCCGTTAAAAACGCAGGGGACGATGTCCGCATCGCGGTAGCCGAGCTTTGCGTAAAGCCGGCGCGCCGCCGAGTTTATGGCGTTGGTATCTATGCGCAGCACCGTGCATTGCCGCGAGAGCGCGTATTTTTCGTAAAACTCAACGAACCTGCTCCCCACGCCGCGCCCCGAGCAATTCGGATCTACAACAAGCGTGTGCAGAACGCACACCTCGTCATCGTCGGCCTCGAAGCTCCAGTTTGCTCCCTTGTACACATCGACCTGGGTTTTGTTGATTATCGCGGCTGCCTTTATTATTCCGTCTTCCTCAAAAACGAACATGTCGCGGCGGCGTATAGCCTCCTCGGCAGTAGCACGCACGGGATACACGCCGCTTATCCAGCCGATCTTCACCCTGCCGCTTTCCTCGGCGGCGTGGATGTTGTCATAAATTTTCTCTATCGCGTCAAGGTCAACGGGTCTTGCTTCTCTTATCACTGTTTTCTCATGTCTCCTAAAATTTTATATATCATTTGCGCAACGCCGTGTTCATCGTTCGACGCGCAAACCGCGTCGGCTGCGGCAATGCAGGCAGCGGTCGCGTTTTCCATTGCAACGCCAAGCCCCGCAAACGAGAGCATGTCCGCATCGTTATCACCGTTACCGAACGCCGCAACGCATTGCGCCGGAACGGAAAGCAGCTCGCACAGCCGCCTGAGCGATGCGCCCTTTCCCGCCTCCGCGGCGGCGATCTCGACAAGCCGCGGCGATGAGCTTGTTATATAGGCGTTTTTGAGCCGGAGCGCCCTTTCCCAAAGCTCGGCTCTGTGGCCGCTTGACGC
>UQXS01000003.1 GCA_900545125.1 uncultured Ruminococcus sp. | reverse complement strand
CCCCGACCTGCTGATTACAAATCAGCTGCTCTACCAACTGAGCTACACCAGCGCTTAGTACATTTAATATTATATCACACTTTTTTGAGTTTGTCAAGCTTTTTTTGAAATTTTTTCAATTTTTTTGGTCGAGGCGACAGGACTTGAACCTGCGGCATCTTGCTCCCAAAGCAAGCACTCTACCAAACTGAGCTACGCCTCGGACACACCCTTTGCGATAGTCCTTATCGGACAGCTTTTATATTATAGCAGAACATTTTCAGATTGTCAAGGCATATTATGTACTTTTGTATGATTTCACAATTTTCAACACAAATCGCCGTCGAAATTCACAACAACATAAAAAGGGAGAGCAAAGCTCTCCCCGGAATATCAGAATCAGTCTTCAATTTCCTCAGAAACTTCCTCAGCAGCTTCTTCTACAGTCTCAGCAGCCTCTTCTGCTGCTTCCTCAACGGATTCAACTGCTTCTTCTGCTGCTTCTTCAGTGCTGTCAGCAATATCGAGGTCGATATCATCATCGCTTACTGTGTACTCGTCATCATAATCGTCATTGTAATCAGTATCATCGTTCTTGTTTTTGAGTGACTTAACTACGGCATATCCGGCGGCAGCAGCTCCGGCAGCCAAAACCGTAAATAATAATTTATTCATTTAATTTTCCTCTTTTCTCCGCAAGAAATAATTGTTTACCGAACCCCTTGCGACCGGATCACGATAAATTGCAGACTGCCGTGTATGATACGGCAGTGCCTGAAAAAATGTTTTCCGAGCATAAATAATGCTCAATGTATATTATAGCATACTCTTTTTGAAATTTCAACCTTTTACATATTATTTGTTAAAAACATCAAAATTGAGAGGGCGGTTATTGGTGCAGTTTCACAACGAAGTATCCTTTTTCCGAGCCAGACCGACTCAATTCCGGAGTTCATAGCTTCTTCGACTTCCTTTTCATCGAAGCCGCCCTCGCTTCCGACAATAAGTCCGGCGGTTTTTATTCCGGCAAGTTCCACGTCTTTGAACGCTTTTCCTCCCTCCCCCTCGTAGAGCATGATCGTCCTGTCAAGACTTCCTGCCATTTCAATAAGATCTTTAAACGAAACAACAGGCGTTATCTCCGGAATTTTCCCTCTGCCTGACTGTTTTGCAGCCTCCTCGGAAATTTTCCGCAGTCTTTTGAGTTTTTTTTCAAAGTCACGGCTGTCCGGACGAGATATACAGCGTCTGGTGAGCACGGGAACGACCCTCGATACCCCCAGTTCCACGCTTTTCTGTATAATGAATTCCAGCTTGTCCATTTTTGGAACAGCCTGAAAAAGCGTAACTTCAATATCCGGTTCAGCCGGACATGGATGCTTTTTATCAAGTTCAAGATATACGGCATCTCCTGTAATGCTGCCGATAGTACAATCGTAGTCGATTCCTCCGGAGCACAGCGTGAGCTTCTCTCCGGGTCTCATGCGCAGTGAAAATCCCGCATGATGTGCATTTTCTCCGGTCAGACAGAGATTATCTTCGTTAATTTCATCTATGAAAAATCTTGGCATACATCCTCCGGTTCTTATATTATTTCACTTCATTATACCACATCCCGGCGTAAAAATCAATTGTTCAGAAAAATTTCATATTTTTGTCGATATATATTGCATTCTGCGGTATTTTGTGATATAATAAATCGTCATGTTTTGAAAATCATGATAATCCAGAGTAAAGGATCTGATATAATGGAAAACATTATCAGTCTGAAAAATATAATTGTCGAGTTTGAGGACGGCGACAGAATTCTCAAAAATATAAGCCTCGACATAAAGGACAAGGAATTCGTTACCTTTCTCGGCCCGTCGGGATGCGGAAAGACGACTACTCTCCGTATAATCGCCGGATTCCTTGAGCCAACTTCCGGAGACGTTTTATTCGACGGTCATCGCATCAATGGAGTTCCTCCCCACAAAAGAAACGTGAACACCGTTTTCCAGCGCTATGCTCTTTTTCCGCATCTGAACGTTTACGAGAATATTGCTTTCGGACTTCGTGTAAAGAACGTTCCCGAAAAGGAGATCGTAAGCCGTGTAGGCGAAATGCTGGAACTTGTCAATCTCAAGGGATTTGAAAAACGGTCGATACACAGACTTTCCGGAGGTCAGCAGCAGCGTGTTGCAATTGCCCGTGCTCTGGTCAACCGTCCGAAGGTGCTTCTTCTGGACGAGCCGCTTGGCGCTCTCGACCTCAAACTCCGCAAGGAAATGCAGATAGAACTCCGCCGCATTCAGCAGGAACTGGAGCTTACTTTTGTATATGTAACCCACGATCAGGAGGAAGCCCTCACCATGAGTGACAGCATCGTCGTAATGAACAGCGGAAGCATTCAGCAGATCGGAACTCCTACAGACATCTACAACGAACCGATAAATGCCTTTGTTGCGGACTTTATCGGCGAGAGCAACATTATAAACGGCTCTATGCCGGAGGACTGCGTCGTTGAATTTGCCGGACGCCGTTTTGAATGCGTTGACAAAGGCTTTACTCCCGGCAAAACCGTAGATGTGGTCATACGTCCGGAGGATGTAAAGGTCATTCCGGCTGAAAAGGCAAAGCTGACCGGCATCGTGGAATCGGTTGTTTTCAAGGGCGTTCACTACGAGATGATCGTTGACGGCGTGGATCACAAGTGGATAATCCACTCCACCAAAGCCGAGCCGGCAGGTTCAATGATCGGCATGGACTTCGATCCCTACGATATACATATAATGAATAAGACAACGGAGGCAGACAAATGAAGCTCAAATATTTTTCGGCACCGTATCTGGTGTGGATGATCGTCTTTATCCTTGTTCCCCTGCTGATGATCGCATACTTTGCATTCACCACTGACGGCGGAGATTTTACTATCCGTAACGTTTCGGATGTGGGACAGTATGCCAATATTTTTGTCCGCTCCATATGGCTGTCACTCATTGCAACGGCGATCTGCCTTGTCATTGCCTATCCTGTAGCATTCATTCTGTCGAGAATGGACAAGCATAAGCAGGGAACCATGCTTATGATCGTTATGCTTCCCATGTGGATGAACTTCCTGCTCCGCACCTACGCATGGATGACACTTCTTGGCAACAACGGCATAATCAATAATATGCTCGGTGCTGTAGGACTCGGCCCTATAAGGATGATAAACACCTCCGGAGCGGTAGTTCTCGGCATGGTGTACAACTATCTGCCGTTCATGATACTTCCCCTGTACTCCGTTATGGTGAAGATAGACAAATCTCTGCTTGAAGCCGCTTCCGACCTCGGATGCAGTTCGGCATCTGCCCTGTTCCGTGTTGTTGTTCCGCTGACCATGCCGGGTATAACATCCGGTATAACTATGGTATTTGTTCCGGCTATTTCCACATTTATAATATCACGAATGCTCGGCGGCGGATCAAATCTGCTCATAGGCGACCTTATCGAGATGCAGTTCCTCGGAAATGCCTATAATCCGCATCTTGGAGCAGCTATATCCCTTGTGCTCATGGTTATAATCCTCGTTATCATGACCGTTATGAATCAGTTCGATCCCGACGATCAGGTACTTATATAAGGAGGTGCGACCTTGAAAAAGCTCGGAAAAATCTATCTTGCCCTTGTACTTCTTTTCCTTTATGTACCGATTTTTGTACTGATAGTATTTTCTTTCAACGAATCAAAAAGCAGTTCGGTTTTCAGCGGTTTTACTCTGGACTGGTACAAGAGACTGTTCAATAACAGGATAATCATTTCATCCCTTATGAATACCATAATAATCGCCGTTGCAGCCAGTATCACATCCACCGTTCTCGGAACGCTGGCGGCTATCGGCATAAACAGCATGAAGCGTGTTCCCAGAACCGTTGTAATGAACGTCACAAATATGCCTATCATAAACCCTGAGATCGTCACCGGCGTTTCCCTGATGCTCCTGTTCAGCTTTTTTGCCGCAAGAATGACGCTGGAATTCGGCTTTGTTACGCTGCTTATCGCCCACATAACTTTTGACGTTCCCTATGTTATCCTGAGCGTCATGCCTAAGTTCCGGCAGATGGATCCGCATCTCTACGAAGCGGCGCAGGATCTTGGATGCAGTCCGTTCAGAGCGTTCCGTAAAGTCGTACTGCCGGAGATCATGCCCGGTGTAGTCAGCGGATTCCTCATGTCGTTCACATACTCACTTGACGACTTTGTTATCAGCTATTTCACCACGGGATCGACCTCGCAGACATTGCCAATTACCATTTATTCCATGACAAGAAGAAAGGTCTCGCCTGAGATCAATGCATTGTCTACGCTTATTTTTCTGGTGGTAGTAGTAGTTCTTCTGTTCAGAAACATCCTTGAAAGCAAGGCTGCAAAGAAACGTCTGAGTGGAGGTGGCGGTCAATGAAAAGAAAATTTGCGCTGATATCAGCTGTTCTGATGATGTTCTCCATGACTGCCGGATGCTCCGGAAGCAGCAAAAGTTCCGAAGATGACGGCGATGATTCCGCACAGATGCTTACTATCGAGGACAAGCGCTACTATAAGCGGTTCCGGAACGACGGAATATCCATAAACGTCTATAACTGGGGCGAATACATCTCCGACGGCGCAGACGAGGGAACTCTCGACGTAAACGCCGAATTTGAGAAGCTTACAGGCATCAAGGTCAACTACACCAACTATGCCACAAACGAGGAACTTTACGCCAAGCTGAAAGGCGGCGGAGCGTCCTACGATGTTATAATACCGTCGGATTATATGATAAACAAAATGATAAAGGAAGATCTCATTCAGCCCCTTGACATGGAGAACATCCCGAACTACAAATATATCATGGACAATTACCGTGATCTTGCCTACGATCCGGAAAACGCCTATTCCGTGCCTTATACATGGGGAACAGTAGGCATAATCTACAATGCAGAGGAAATTGATACACCCAAGGAGGAGATCGACTGGGATATCCTCTGGGACGAAAAGTATAAAGATCAGATCCTCATGTTTGACAATCCCCGTGACGCCTTTGCAATTGCGGAAATAATGCTGGGATATTCCCTGAACACTGAAGATCCGGCAGAATTAAAGGCGGCAGCGGATAAGCTCAAGGAGCAGAAAAGCATCGTGCAGGCGTATGTTATGGACGAGGTTTTCGACAAAATGGCAGCCGGAGAAGCCCTGCTTGCTCCCTATTATGCCGGAGATGCGCTGACGATACTGGAGGACAACGAAGATCTCGACTTTGCAGTGCCGAAAAGCGGTACCAATCTTTTTGTGGATGCAATGTGTATTCCGACAACAGCCCGGCAGAAAGAGGCGGCAGAAATGTACATAAACTTTATGTGCGAGCCGGATATAGCCTATGCAAACATAGATTATATCTGTTATTCAACTCCCCACAGTGCGGCATTTGAGATGCTTGACGAGGAAGTCCGGAACAACACCGTATCGTATCCGGACAGTGAATTCATAGCGGAAAAGACGGATGTTTTCGTCAATTTATCGGATGATGCCAACGAGATGATGAGCCAGTTGTGGACTGAAATGAAATCAGAGACAGCGAATAAATGGTTTGTTCCGATTTTTCTGGTTTCATGTATTGCGATAATAACGTTTGTTCTCATAAGACGGCACAGCAAACGCAAAAAAGATATATTCTGAACAAAACCGAGGCATTCACCAACAGATGAATGCCTCGGTTAATTATATCAATAATTATTATTCAGGAAGCTTGTCAATAAGTTTAAGGAGATACTTCTGAATTGCCAGAGCATCTGCATTGGTAAGGTCGTCGCCGGTATTGGAAACGTCAGCGTTGATCTTTCCCTGTTCGGTGATATGAGTTTCTTCCGTACCGTTTACGCCGTATGAATCCGGATTACCGATAGCCTGCATAACGAGTACCGCATCGTTGAGATAGATCTTACCGTCGCAGTCTGCGTCGCCCCATACTATATCCGGAGTTACTGATTCTGAATCAACATATGCACCAAGAAGAGTTATTTCATCAGTAACGACTTCTTTTCCGGCTGCATTCTGAGCATACCATTTCTGCCAGTTAAATGTTGTGGTCTTAGCCAGACTTTCCTTTACCGCAGCAAGAATTGTTTCATCTTCAGCATAATCCTTGTCGTCACCGGTAAGAGTAATATTATAAATATTCTCCGCAGGATTAAATTTCAGCAGACCGCTCTTTGTAGTCTCCCACTGCGAATTTACCCAGTAGTACTTTCCATCAATTTCAATAGAAGCGCCGAGACATCCGTTTGCATATGTAACTTCATCCGGGAGCTCAATATTCATATAAATAATATCAGCAGGTCTGGGGAGCTTGACAATTATTTCACCATTGCCGTTTTCATCTACTAAAGCAGGCTCTTTGCCCTCCGGAACAGGAGCAGTCGTAGTTGTAGTTGTCGTGGTTATAGGCTTTGATTTTGTCGTTGTTGTCTTGCCGGGATCGGGAGGAGTGATCTCCTTTGTGTAGAGATCAGCCGGAAGTTCGTCAAGTGTGATGCAGTAATCGCTCTGATACATCTCAATAGTATCTTCCTTGGTATTGAAAATGGGATTTGTAAGGAAGTTGGTATCTGCATTTCCATTATCATACCACGTGCAGAAGTAAAGCCATCCGGCTTTTTCAGCAGTCAGATTTTCAACGGTAGAGAAGCTGTCATTCTCAGCCATTGCAACCATTTTCTTGCTGTCGTACTTTTCCATAATTGAATAGAAGATCGAGCTTATTGCGCTGTCATTGTGTACAAGTGAAGGCTGCCAGTTGTTTTCTTCAAGATAAACCGTACAGCTGTACTTATCGTATCCGATGATATCAACATATTCGTCGCCGGGATACCAGTTCTCGGATGTTTTGAAATTATAGCTGTTCCATTCCCAGATAAGGTTATGACAGCCAAAATCATTTGTCAGCTTGTCATAGGTGTACTGCCAGAGCTTTTTATAAGCCGCTGAACCTTCACTGCCCCACCAGAACCATGAACCGGTTTCTCCGCCGCCGCCTTCGGCTTCGTGAAGAGGACGCCACAGAACAGGAATGCCCTGTTCTTCAAGTTCGTTGAATTCTGCCGCAAGAGTTGTCAGAGCCTGAACATAATATTCATTCTCCTTTGTTCCCTCGGTAGCCGCCTTTGACGGAGAAAAATCTGTTTTCTCACTGTATGTTGTATCATCAAAGTTGATTCTGCTGCCTATTGTATAGCTTGCAAAATCGGTAGGAACATTGAGGTGGAACGATGCTGTTGCGATACCGCCCCTGTTCTTTACCCAGTCAACAACACGCTCTGTTGAACCGTCGTCACTTCCGAATGCAGGACAGCAGAAGTTGCCGTAGTCAAATCCCCTGATAGCCGGATAATGTCCCGTCAGGTCGTTGAGATATTCAAATTCATACTCAAAGTCATGAGCACCGCCCTTGTAGATCTCCTGCTGACCGGAAATTATATTATTTCCGTAAACTCTTGAGAAATAATTCATAAGGCTTTGTGTTTCAGCAGTTGCGTTCGGGTCGCAGGGAGTGATCTGCGATGCTGTTATGGGAGCAAGTTCTGCCGGCTCGACAGTGACGTAATCGAACTGCGACCATCCCCATGATTTCTCAATGAGAAGAGTATTTTCACCCTTATTGAGCTTTACGGCAGGTACGCTTATCGCCTCGAATCCCGTACTTTCCGGAATTGCAAGTGCCCCCTGCGAAGTGCCGTTGATACTGAGATTCTGCTGTTTAGCGCCGCCTATTCCTCCGCCGTAAATTGTGATATTATACATTCCTGTCTCATCGGCATTCAGCGTAAGGGATATCGTTCCGCTGTCAGCCATTTTCAGATATGAACCGCCGCTTGCGTTTGCATTGGATTCAACAGTAATTTCACCGGTAATAACAGCATCCTCAAACTCATAGTGTATTTCGTCAGCTGCAGTTACTACAGACGCCGAAACAAGTGCTGTGTTGAAAACCATCGCAGATGCCAGAAGTGCCGCTCCGGTTTTTCCGAATATTTTTTTGTGCATTGTATTTCCCTCCAGATTTTTTAGCAGTGATGCAGATTTCCAGTTTAAAGCCATATCAGGTTATCTGAGAACCGAATCTTTTTACCGGAACACTGCCATATATTTTTATTATAATAAGTGTACAAATCAAAGTCAAGATTTTTTAAAGATATTTCAAAACATTTGGTAGATTCATACAAATCAGCATCGCAATTTTTGGGCACAATCGCAATTAATGGTCATGCAAGACAAGAGCCTGCATTCACGGGATAAGCAGCACGCCTCTCTCCAAACACAGGCTCCGAACCGATAATATTGTCAGCCGAGCGCTTTGACAAGCTTTTTGAAAGCATCCCCACGCTCCTCGAAATTTTTGAATATTCCGTAACTTGCAGCCGCCGGAGAAAGTACACAGCTTTTTCCTGCCGGAGTAATATCGGCAGCCAGATTTACTGCATCTTCAAGATGCGGAACATAACGGATACGTCCCGTATCTTCCGAAGCCGAACCGCACATCATATCGTAAACACGCTTTCCGGATGTCTCCATGCAGATGACATTAACATCGGATGCACCAAGAAATTCTGTAAGCGGACTGTAGTCAATTCCTCTGTCCATACCGCCTATAAGAATAGTTCCGGCATCGGGCACGCTTTTTACTGCCTCTACAGCCGTTGCACACGCCGTAGAGATCGAATCGTCATACCAGCGTATCCCTCTGAATGTGCCGACATATTCCAGACGATGAGCAAGCGGATCAAAACTGCAAAGTGCAGTTTCAAATTCCTCCGTGCTTACAAACGGCGATGTCATAAAGTATGCAGCCGCAATATTGAAATGATTGTGTGTTCCGAGCAGCTTTATCCTGTCCGCAGGAATCGTGTAGCTTTCTCCGCTGAACCTGAGTTCCACAACACCGCCGCTGACATAAATATCGGCTTCGGGATCTTTATCGGAAATTGCAAAAACGAGTCCGTCCTCATCTTTCGGAGCAATATCGCTGTTTATCAGCAGACAATCCTCTTCGTCCTGATAAAGATAAATATTTTTCTTTGCATTATAATAGCGTTCCATACTTCCGTAATGGTCGAGATGCTCCTCATACAGATTAAGGAACACCGCCGCCGCCGGTGAAACAGTCATATATTCGAGCTGATGACAGGAAAGCTCACACACAACAAGTGTCTCACTGTCCATATCCTTAACGATATTAAACACCGGAATACCGATATTTCCGGCAATGCAGCATTTCTTTCCCGAAGTTTTCAGTATATGATATATCAGCGAAGTCACGGTGCTTTTTCCCTTTGTTCCGGTAATACCTATTATCTGTTCACGATACACCTCGAAAAAGACCTGCGTTTCGGAAGTAATCGTACATTTCAGCTCATCCGGCTGCTTTTCCAGTACAATTCCGGGACTTTTGAAAACAATATCAAATTCATCAAGCGATTTCTGGTAATCATTGCCGCATATCAGCTTGATATCGCCGGAAAGACCGCTGGCGGCTGGATCAATACTATTGATATCTGCAATGGCAACAGAAGCAGGATCACAATATTCCGAAAGTATATCAAGAGTTGCTCTTCCCTCACGTCCGAAACCGAGAATACAAATCGATTTATTTTCCGTGAGATCTTTTATGTGCTTTATAAATCTTTTCAAAGGAGACGCTCCATTTCTTTTCTTAGAATTTCTTCAAATTTTTCCGGCAGAAGATTCTGCTCATTATAATACAGGCAATAGTTTTTCCGGAGTTCTTCCAGTCCCTCCGGATGAAACAATCCGGACTTAACATATCCGTCAAACAGCAGCGGAAGCTCTTCCCCCTGCTTCATAAGCCTGTTTATAGTCAGTGATACAGCCAGATTCACTTCGCTGACGCTTCCCACACACTCGAACGGCTTGTGCTCCGACTGCCCTATAAGCTCGGTAAAATACTCTGTCATTGCCGGATCATTGAGCATATCACGTCCGAATATCTCTTTTAATTCCGCAAGACTGAGAAACGGAGAAAGTATCAGGCTAACGAACAGGCACTTGGGACACTCGCCGCACCATATATCAGGCGTGACCTTGCTTCCGAGATTGCAGCTCCGGAACACCGGCAGATATTTTCTGTGAGATGTAAACATCCCGGCTATCTGAAACTCCGTCAAAGGCCGCAGAAAGCTGAAATAGCTTATCCCCGTGCGAAGATACTTTTTCTCATACTCATGAAAATCACGCTCAAATTCAAAGCTCTTGGAATACTGATGATTTACACTGAGCCCTGCTACCGTACTTTCGTTGGCACTTGATTCATTGGACAGAACGATATACTCAAGTCCGAAGATATACGCCGTTATCTCCGCCGAAAAAGCAACAACAGAAGAAAACGGTGTATGTCCGTTAAGATAGCCTTTGTTGTTGAGATCTATAAGACTGCGGTCGAATTTCCGCTGTGCCGTTATAAGCGAATCAGCCGGCAAACCTGCTGCTTCAACGGTTCCGCTTACGGAACATCTCTTGTTGATAGTATAGCATTGGCATTCCATTCCGTAGTTTTTCAGCGTTTCAAGCGTAAGAGCAGAATCCTTTCCGCCGCCTATGGGAATAAGACATCCCTTTCTATGACCTTCCGAAGCGGCTTCCGATCCTGTTTCCGTTCCTGTGCATACGATATTCACAAGCTCCTGCTGCGATGTCGTAATACCGTTGACATAGAAGAATTCCCCAAGACCAAAATACCAGAGTTTCTTCCACCATTCTTTCTGTTCATTGCTCAGATATCCGCATTCTACCCTGAATTCAGGTGAGCAGACGGCTTTCCAATAGCTGACTGCCTCCGCCATTCCGAGACTGAATACAAGCTGCTCAAAAACAGGGTCACCGGAAACCGTTATCTCCGGCGGTTTCGGGAAATTCCAGCCCGGATTGAACTCCGCAAGACCGGGAATCGAAAAACGGAAACTTAGTTCAACGGAATTCTCCGTTTCTTTAATATTATACGATCTGAAAACAAAAACCGGATTTTCTTTTCTGAAAACAGCAAATTTATTCATATCATCTATTATCCTCCGGTCAGATTATTTCCTGCCGTTTTCTTCGGCAAGTTTTCGGTAGTGTTCTCTTAGAAGTTCAAAAGTTTCATCAGAAATATCATGTTCTATTTTGCAGGCATCCTCAACTGCCACATCACGCTTTACACCCAGAAGCATAAAGAATTCTGAAATTACCGTATGGCGGTCATAGATATGCTCTGCAACCTCCCTGCCCCTTTCAGTGAGAGTAATGTGATTGTCACTGTTGACAGAAACAAGTCCGTCATCCTTCATTTTTTTAAGTACAATAGAGACAGTAGGACGAGAATAGCCCAGATATGAACATATATCTATAGCATGAACATCAGGCTGCTGTTTAGACAGGATCAATATAGTTTCAAGATAATTTTCAACTGCTTCTGTTATAGCCATTATGATTCTCCTTTTTGCAAAATTTTTTGCTTTGGTTACATTTACCTTATTATATTATATCATACCAAAGAATAAATTACAACACTTTTTAATATTCTTTATCATCAAAAAACTATTGAATATTTTTCTTAAATGTGGTATAATGATAACATTATAGATTACACATTGCTCCCACAGCAGGGAAATTCAAGGCGGCATCGCCTTTCAAAGGAGGTGGACAAAATGACACCAAAAGAAGAATTTATTTCGATATACAACGAACACATAAAGCGTGACGGTGCTGATAAACTGCTGGAATATCTGAAAAAAAGCGACTTTTTCACCGCTCCCAGCAGCACACGTTATCACGGCTCTTACGAAGGCGGACTTGTCGAACACAGCGTAAATGTGTATCACTGTCTCAGGGACTATCTCTCACGTCCAAGGGTAAAGGAAAAATACGGCATGGAATATTCCGAGGAAACTATCGCTATCGTAGCTCTGCTCCACGATCTGTGCAAGATCAACTTCTACACGGTCGAATACAGAAACCGGAAAAATGAAGAAGGCGTATGGGAGAAATATCCCTATTACGCCATTAATGATACTATGCCCTATGGTCACGGAGAAAAATCAGTTTACATAATCTCCGGATTCTTTTACGGAGACAGCCGTCTTTCCAGAGAGGAAGCATTTGCTATCCGCTATCACATGGGATTCTCAGGCATCGAGGACAAAAACACTATCGGCAAAGCATTGGAAATGTACCCTCTCGCATTTGCCCTGAATGTCGCCGATATGGAAGCATCCTATTTTCTGGAAGGAAGCCGGAAATAACAAAATAAAATCCTGTGCTCGGGCAGGGCTCAGGAAATTTAAGGAGAAATTAATAATATGAACTGGTATGAAAATGCAATAATCTATCACATCTATCCCCTGGGTTTCTGCGGCGCACCCAAATTCAATGACGGAGGCGAAGTTGTTTACCGTCTCGATAAAGTTATTGACTGGATCCCTCACCTCAAAGAAATGAACGTCGATGCCATTTACTTCGGTCCTGTTTTTGAATCCGTTGAACACGGATATGATACTATTGACTATAAAAAAATCGACAGACGTCTCGGTGACAACGATTCGTTCCGCAATATCTGCAACAAACTTCATGAAAACGGTATCAGGGTCATTCTGGACGGAGTATTCAATCATGTAGGCAGAAAATTCCCACAGTTCGTTGATATTCAGGAAAAAGGACAGGGCAGCGGATACTGCGACTGGTTCCAGAACCTTAACTTCGGCGGTTCTTCACCCTGCGGCGATCCTTTCTGGTACGAGGGCTGGAACGGTCACTACAATCTCGTAAAACTGAATCTCCGAAATGTTGGCGTATGCGATCACCTTATAGATGCTATCAATTACTGGATTGAGGAATTCAAGATTGACGGTATCCGCTTTGATGCGGCAGACTGCATTGATTTTGACTTTTTCAAGAGAATAAGAAGTTTCTGCAAGGGCAAACGTTCCGATTTCTGGCTCATGGGCGAGATCATCCACGGCGATTATAACCGCTGGGCAAACCCAGAAATGCTCGACAGCGTTACAAACTATGAATGCTACAAGGGTCTTTATTCTTCTCACAACGACAAAAATTACTTTGAAATAGACTACTCCATCAACCGTCAGTCCGGAGCAAACGGCGGTATCTACAGAGGCATCACTCTCTACAATTTCGTTGACAATCATGACGTAAACCGTCTTGCAAGCACTGTAAACAATCAGGCCTATCTGCCGCTGATCTACACTCTGATGTACTCAATGCCCGGTATTCCGTCAATCTACTACGGCAGTGAATACGGCATTCAGGGACGCAAGGAAAACAACTCCGACGATAATCTCCGTCCCTGTCTCCACCTACAGGATATGGGCAGGGAAAATACTTCCTTGTATAATCACATCGTAAAACTCGGACGCATCTACCGTGCATATCCTGCAATCCGCACCGGTACTTACGAAAGAGTTATGATAACAAATCAGCAGCTCCTCTTCAAAAAAATGCAAGGTGACCAGACCGTCTACGTTGCTCTCAATCTCGGTGATTACGAATTTGATCTTAATTTCGGCACTCATCTTCCCGCACTTGTTGATGTTATAAGTGCAAAGCAGATCCAGGTCGACAACGGCGGAGCATATGTAAAAATGCCGCCATACTCTGCAATGATAATCGTTTCCGACGACATTGTCAACACCGAACCGGAATCAACCCCTTCTGCGGATGTTCCTGAGGATAAGGAAACAGAGATCATTGAGGGTGCAAAATACCGCCATTTCAAGGGCGGCGAGTACCAGCTCATAACAGTTGCACGCCACAGCGAAAACAATGAAGAGCTTGTTATATACAAATCCCTTTCAGACGGTCAGGTATGGGCAAGACCTAAATCCATGTTCGTCGGCAAAGCAGGAGATGTAAGAAGATTTACTAAACTCGACTGATTGTCTCATGAATATTTTGCAGTACAGCGGCAATACTAAGTGTACAGGGGAAAAACTGCACTCCCCGACGTTTCACTCTTTATAAGCTGCCTGCTATCCGCACAGTCGGCTGCTTCTGAGTGACAGCGGCTGTGCGGAGAAAGGTCTTATTTATGAGCAAGAATAAAAACAACTTCAATGACAAGAACAACACAAGCTCTCAGAACAAGAACTCAAACAACGGAGCTTCCGACAAAAACTCCAATAACAGCTATCAGGACAGAAATTCAAATTTGAATTCTAACGACTGATAGCAAAAAAGAGCTGCATCATGCAGCTCTTTTTATTTTATGATTATTCAGCGTCGTCTTCAGCAGCTTCATCCTCTGCATCTTCGAGAAGAGCACGGATAGAAATGCTGATTCTGTGAGACTCCGGATCAATGTCAATGATTTTTACATCAACTTCGTCACCTACAGAAAGAATGTCCTTTACATTTTCAACCTTTCTGTCAGCAAGCTGAGAAATGTGGATAAGTCCGTCAACGCCGTCGATAATTCTTGCAAATGCGCCGAAGCTTGTAGTAGAAACAATAGTTACCTTAACAACATCGCCGATATTGTACTGTGCGCTGAATTTATCCCAAGGGTTGTCCTCTGCCTTCTTGTAGCCGAGAGAAATTCTGTTGTCTTCACGGCTGAGATCCTTGATGTATACTTCAAGAGTATCACCAACGGAGACTACTTCGCTGGGGTGCTTGATTCTCTTCCATGAAAGCTCAGAAATGTGAACCATTCCGTCAATTCCGCCCAGATCAACAAATGCACCGAAACTTGTAAGTGACTTTACCTTTCCAACATAAACATCGCCTACGTTTGCATTGTCCCAGAACTTAGCCTGAGCTTCTGCCTTTCTTGCATTCTGAACAGCCTTGATAGAACCGATAGCTCTCTTCTTGCCCTCGGTAACTTCAATAACCATGAACTCAACCTTCTTTTTAAGAAGTTCGTCAAGCTCTGCTCCTCTTGGGAGACCTGTCAGTGAAGCAGGAATGAAAATTCTTACTCCCATGTAGTTGAGAGTTACGCCCTTGTTTACAATATGCTGAACAATACCTTCAAGAACAGTTCCCTCTTCGTGTGCCTTTACAACGATATCATAGCCAGCCTGCTCGTCAACCTTTCTCTTTGAAAGCTGAGCAGTACCTTCTGCATCGTTTACCTTAATAACGATAAGTTCGATCTCATCGCCAACCTTGACAATGTCTTCGGGTTTCTTTGAAGGGTCGTCTGTAAGATCTTCAAGCTTTACATAGCCTGTATGCTTTGTTCCGAGATCAACGGTGATCTCAGCGTTATCAACGCTAACGACTGTACCCTTGACCTTCTCTCCTGTATGTATTTTTTTGAATGACTGGTCGATTGCTTCAGCAAAGTCGATTTCCTCATCCTGAGCAGCTGTAATAATGCCATTTTCTGCCATAGTGGTTTGTACCTCCTTAATTATATAAGCAGGGGTGGATGCCCCCGCAGTAATGCCGATTTTTTCAGCACCGGGAATATTGAGCGACCGAAGCTCGTCCGAATTTTCAATATGATAAGTTTTACAGTAACGGCTGCAAACCTCATACAGCTTGACCGTATTTGAGCTGTGCCTGCCGCCGACTACCAGCATGATATCCGAATCTTTTGCAAGTTCAGCCGCATCGGACTGTCTTGTATCGGTGGCGCTGCAAATTGTATCAGTAATTTCGATGTTCGGGTCATTCTTCGGGATCACGTTTAAACACTCATCCCATACTACTATATTATACGTTGTTTGCGCCACAATTGCAAGCTTTTTTTTAAGATTTGTGTATTTTTTTTCAAAAAAGGCTTTTAGCTCAAAATTATCCTTAAAAACAAGGCAATTTTCGTCACAATGACCAACGATTCCCTGAACCTCCGGATGTGATGCATCTCCGGCAATAAGAATAAAATATCCCTGCTTTGTCTTTTCGGCAACAATCTTATGTATTCTTGATACAAACGGACAGGTCGCATCAAGCATCCTGTTGCCCTTTGCTGCAATCTGTTCGTAAATTTCCCTGCCGACTCCGTGAGAACGGATAACTACCGTCTCATCGGCTTCCAGTTCGTCTACAGAATTTATAATTCTTGCGCCCTTTGCTTTCATATCGTTGACCACATCCTGATTATGGATGATCGGTCCGAGTGTGGCGACCTTTGTATTCTTTTCAAGCTCGCTGTAGACCATTTTCACGGCTCTGTCCACGCCGAAGCAGAAACCGGCTGATTCTGCCACTGTAACCTTACTCATTTACTGTTCCCTCCCCGGTGACAGTTTCCGTATTCTTTTGCGATTCTCCCTCCACGAGACGCTTTATGTCCGCCATATACCGTTTTTTCAGCCTGACAAGCTGACGTGGATCGGGTTCGTCACCGATCTCAACGTATTCTGCCGGATCAATAGGCTCTCCGTAAATAACCTGAAGCTTTGTGCGGAATTTCAGCTTATCGCCGTAAACGATGCCCACTGGAACAATAGGGCATCCCGACCGTGCAGCTATCAGAGCAGCTCCGCCGTGTCCCCTGCCGACCTTTCCATCCTTGGAACGAGTCCCCTCCGGAAAGATCATCAGACTGCGCTTCTGTCCGAGTTTTTCAACGGCTCTGTCAATGACTTCGGTGTCGCCTTTTCCTCTCGATACCGGGAAAGCCCCCAGCGAACGGATAAGCAGTGAAAAGAACTTATTTCTGAACAGTTCTTCCTTAGCCATAAAAGCATACTTTCCACGTCCCCCGGCTCCTACCAGGGGAGGATCGGCATAGCTTCTGTGATTTGAAGCATATATCACCGCAGTTCGTTTCGGGATGTTCTTCCGTCCCTTATACCGCAGATTATAGGCGATATGCATATAAAGCCAGACAAGAGCCTTACAAAAATAATACATCAGACCTCACCTGTGATCCTTTCGGTAATTATCTTTACTATTTCTTCGGCAGACTGCTCTAAATTCAGATTTGTCGTATCTACCAGAACAGCGTCGTCTGCCTGCCTGAGAGGAGCGGTCTCACGGTGCATATCCTGATAGTCACGCTGGATAATATCCCTGAGAATGTCCTCATATGGCGGACAATCAGGCTTTTCGGCAAGTTCCTTGTATCGCCTGTTTGCACGTTCTTCGGCGGAAGCAGTCAGGAAGATCTTCACTTCTGCGTCAGGAAGGACTACCGTTCCGATATCACGTCCGTCCATAATAACGTTGTTTTCTCGGGCGATTTTCTTCTGCGTCTCAAAAAGATATGCCCTTACCGCCGGAACAGCCGACGTCCGTGATGCAGCCATAGAGATCTCCGGCGTTCTGATAAGCTCGGAAACATCCCTGCCGCCAAGAAATACTCTCTGTGTTCCGTCAATGAACTTCAGCGATATATCGGCGTTTTCCAAAGATTTTTCAATTTCCTCATCGGGAATATTGTTTTCCGTGATATAGAGGGCGGCAGTACGATAGAGCGCACCTGTGTCCACATAGATATATCCCAGCTTTGCCGAGACCATTTTTGCGATTGTACTTTTACCTGCTCCGGCAGGTCCGTCGATTGCAATGTTTATCGTTTTCATAATTAACTCCTTTAGATTAATTTTATTACATATACATAGCTGCCGAATACGCAGTGGAAAATGCTATCTGCAAGTTGAATCCGCCTGTATATGCATCCACATCAATGACTTCTCCTGCAAAAAACAATCCGGGCAGAAGCTTTGATTCCATTGTTTTGGGATTGATTTCCCTGACTGATACTCCGCCGCTTGTTATTATCGCCTCTTCTATCGGTCTGAATCCCGAAATGCGCACGGGAAATGCCTTGACAAGTTCCCCGAACTTTCTCCTCTGTTCTCTGGTAATACCGTTGACTTTCTGTTCAGGAGATATCCCCGACAGCCTTACTGCAACAGGAATGAGTTTGGACGGCAGCAGTTTCCTTATTCCGTTTGTGAAATCCCGGTTAAGATTTTCCTTGAAATCACGCTGTATGCGCAGATCAAGCTGCTCTGCCGTAAGTCCCGGCTTCAAGTCGATTCTGAGCCTGTAGCGGTCAGGCTGCATATCACGTATATGCGAACTTGCACTGAGTACCAGCGGTCCCGATACGCCGAAATGCGTAAAGAGCATTTCCCCCAGTTCACTGTAAATCAGCTCACTGCGGTCGTAAAGATTCAGAGTTACATTGCGCAGGGAAAGCCCCATCATCTCTGCACAATATCTGTCCGGAGAAGTCATCGGAACAAGACTTGGCTTTATATCGGTTATCGTATGACCTGCCGAAGCCGCAAGCATATATCCGTCACCGTCAGAACCGGTATTGGGATAGGATTTTCCTCCGCAGGCAATGAGTACCGACGACGACAAATATCTTTCACCTCCGGCTTTTACACCGCAGCATCGTCCGTTCTCCGCAATAAGTCCGGAAACACGCTTGTGTATCAGCTTTACGCCCAGCCTTTTCATTTCACGTGCCAAGGCATCTGCGATATCGTCAGCCTTGTCGCTTACGGGAAAAACACGGTTTCCACGTTCGGTTTTAAGAGGAACACCCAGTTCCTCAAAGAAATTCATAGTATCCGATGCATCGAAGCAAGAATAGGAACTGTACAGAAAACGTGGATTTACAGGGATATTTTTCATGTGTTCCTCAACCGTGGAATTATTTGTGACGTTGCATCGTCCCTTTCCGGTTATCCTCAGCTTGCGTCCGGTACGTTCGTTTTTCTCGAAAACAATAACGGATTTCCCGAATCTTGCTGCCTGCACGGCTGCCATGCATCCGGCTGCTCCTCCGCCGATAATTATAATATCAGTCATTTTTATTTATCAGTCCGTGCAGTTTATCCCTCACAGACTTCCGCCTTTCCTCAGTTGCATAATGATCTACGGTATATCCGCATTCATTCGGGATCACCACGTCTCCCTCCCGGGCATCCGGCGGAAGAAAGCACCGCATGATCTCCATTGTTCCGTCCTCTGTTTCAAGGATGGCTTTTTCGTTTTCAAATCTGTCTATAATAATCATTCAGCTATTCCTTTTCTGTGCTGACGGTAAGTTTTTTGCCGTCCGATACGAACGTAACCGTGCCGTCAAGATCGGTACGATAAATTTTGTCGGTATATCTGCCTATCTCTTTAAGAGTCTGCTTCTGGGGATGTCCGTAAGAATTTCCCTCTCCGCAGGATATCACCGCATAATCAGGGGTGATCTCAGCCATAAATTCTTCACAGCTTGAAGTATCACTGCCATGATGACCTGCTTTGTAAACATCCGCATGACGAAGATTTCCGGATTCAGCCATTTCCTTTTCTGCCAGAGCCTCGGCATCTCCCGTAAAAATAAAAGTATTTTCACCGTGAGTCAGGAAAAGTCCTACGGAATAATTATTTGTATTATCATAACCCGGACTGCATGGAGCAATTATCTCAGCCTTGGCATCTCCCAGTTCTATGGTTCTTCCAAGCCTTGCCTCAGTCAGTGAAAGTTTCCGTGCATCACAGGAATCAAGAAACTTTTCGTAATATCTTGTGGTCGGAATATCGCTGTCGTCAAGATGAGGAACTATCATCTCCCCGATCTCAAACTGATCGACTATCTTATACATACCGCCCATGTGATCGGAATGCGGATGAGTTGCCACCACATAATCAAGCTTTTCTACGTTGTTTTCGTTGAGAAAACGTATTACATCGTCGGCTGCCTCTGCTTCTCCGCAATCAATAAGCATATTCTTTCCTCCGGCGCTTAGAAAAACAGAATCCCCCTGCCCTACGTCGATGAAGCATACTGTCAGTTTATCCTCCGGAAGCGGAGACTGACCGTTATTACGGATTCTTACTGCAATAAATACTGCTGCCAGTATGACAAGCAAAACGGGAATCAGGATTTTCAGCGATTTTTCCCTTTTCTTCTTTGGCTGCTTCCCATAGACCTGCCCGATTTTTCTGACGAGTTCCTTTTCCCCTGACGTAAGACGGAACTGTCCGTTTTTCGGTGCTGAACGCCGTTTCCTGCCTTTCCTTTCCATGAGCCGTCACCTCCTTTTCTGCCGGGAATATCGTCTACAAGGCATCCCGGAGATCTGCCTATAAGATCACGTCTTCCTGCCTTTTTCAGTGCCTCAACAACGATCTCCCTGTTCTGCGGAAGAAAATATTGCAGCAAAGCTCTCTGCATAGCCTTTTCTTTAGGAGTTTTCGGCACATATACCTCTTTCATTGTATATGGATCAAGCCCCGTATAGAACATACAGGTAGATATCGTTCCCGGCGTGGGATAGAAGTCCTGCACCTGTTCGGGACGTATCTTGTTCTCTTTAAGGAAAAGCGACAGCTCTACCGCCTCTTTCAGCGTACTTCCCGGATGCGAGGACATAAGATACGGTACAAGATACTGTTCCTTGCCTATCCCCTTGGTTATCTCGTAAAAGCGCTTCTGAAACGCCTTGTACGCCTCTATATGTGGCTTTCCCATTTTATCCAGAACAGCCGCCGAGCAGTGCTCCGGAGCGACTTTCAGCTGACCGCTTACATGAAATTTTATAAGTTCCCTGATAAATTCGTCGTTTTCATCCTGCATAAGATAATCATACCGGATGCCCGACCTTATAAATACCCGTTTCACGCCCTTGATTTTCCGTATCTTGCGGAGCATGGCAAGATATTCCCGATGATCGGCTTTCAGTGCCGGACAGGGAACGGGAGCAAGACATTTCTTTCCCATGCAAAGTCCCTGGCTGAGCTGCTTTTCGCAGGATGTGTGACGGAAGTTTGCCGTAGGGCCTCCCACATCGTGGATATATCCCTTGAAATCAGGCATTTTCGTTATTCGCTCTGCCTCCGCAAGAACGGATTCTTCACTGCGGCAGGTAACACGCCGCCCCTGATGAAGCGCTATCGAGCAGAAATTACAGTAACCGAAGCATCCACGGTTATGTGTGATCGAAAAGCGAACTTCCTCTATACCGGGCACTCCCCCCTGAGATTCATAGGACGGATGCACTGCTCTTGTATATGGCAGACTATATATGTAGTCGAGTTCTTCCGTTGTAAGGCTTTTTGCCGGTGGATTCTGCACAAGCATCATTTTTCCGCAGCGCTGGACAATTATTTTCCCGTATACCTCATCCTGCCAGTCGTACTGAATCTTTGTTGCTTTGGCGTATTCTGCCTTATTTTCGCTTACCTGTTCAAAAGACGGACACTGCGCCGCTCCGAGTGGAGTATTTATCGGCTCGGTCATATAGCACGTTCCACGTATATCATGAATTTCAGTGATCTTCTCACCGGAAGCAAGACGTGTGCAGAGTTCCTTTATCTGATGTTCGCCCATACCGTACATAAGCAGATCTGCTCCGCTGTCCGGCAGAATGGAAGTTCTGACTTTATCATCCCAGTAATCATAGTGAGCAAAGCGGCGCAGTGAAGCTTCAAGTCCGCCTATGGCTATGGGGATATCCCCGAAAATTTCCCGGAGCTTTCTGCAATAGACAATGACCGCACGATCCGGACGTCTGCCTGCCTTTCCGCCGGGAGAATAAGCGTCATCGGAGCGCTTTCTCTTTGCAGCGGTATAGTGTGCGACCATAGAATCAATATTGCCGGATGTAACGAGAAAAGCATATTTCGGAGCACCGAACCGTGTAAAATCACGGCTGCTTTTCCAGTCGGGCTGAGCAATAATACCCACTGTAAATCCGAGAGCTTCAATAAGACGTGTAATAATTGCCGCACCGAAACTCGGATGATCCACGTATGCATCGCCTGTTATGTATATAAAATCGAACTGTTCAATTCCCAGTTCATCCATTTCCTGCTTGGTTGTAGGGAGAAATCCCTCGTACATGGTATACCTCCTTCTATTCTGCCTGCATTCTCATTTTTCTTTCATCAAACTGCATTCTGGACATAAGCACCTTTCTCGGCTTAGAGCCCTCACTCGGCCCGATAACGCCCATTTCTTCCAGTTCGTCCATTATTCTGGAGGCTCTCGCATAACCCAGTTTCAGTTTTTTCTGGAGCATAGTGGTAGAAAGCTGACCGTTATTGACAGCCACTTCAATTGCTCTCTCAACGAAGTCGCCGTCTGTAACAGCGGCAGAACTGTCGGAACTATCCTTGTCGACTTTCGTCTGCGGTACATACTTATCAACAGCCTCGGTAATGGACGAATCGTATTCTGCCTTGACCTGACTGCTGATAAACGATATAGTCTCCGTGATATCCTTATTCGATGCAAAGCATCCCTGCACTCTTATAGGCTTGTTCATTCCGATAGGCATATACAGCATATCGCCGTTTCCGAGGAGCTTATCTGCTCCTGCCATGTCGATTATCGTTCTGGAATCGACCTGCGACATAACGGAAAGAGCTATTCTGCTGGGGATATTCGCCTTGATAAGTCCGGTGATAACATCCGTGGTAGGGCGCTGCGTCGCCACTACAAGATGCATTCCGGCGGCACGGCCCATCTGGGCAAGACGGCAGATAGAATCTTCCACTTCCTTGCCTGCAACCAGCATCATATCTGCAAGTTCGTCGATAAATACAACTATCTGCGGCATTTTTTCAAGTTCGTCCTGTTCGGCTATATAATTGTATGATTTCAGATCATTTGCGCCTATTTCCGAAAAAATCGTATATCTGCGCATCATTTCGTTGACAGCCCAGTTAAGAGCTCCGGCTGCCTTTTTTGCATCAATAACGATAGGAATAAGCAGGTGCGGTATGCCGTCGAATATTTTGAATTCAACCATTTTCGGATCTATAAGAATAAGCTTTACCTCGTCCGGTCTTGCCTTATAGAGTATGCTCATGATAATTGATCTCGTACATACGGATTTGCCCGAACCGGTAGTTCCGGCAATGATTACATGGGGCATTTTTGTGATATCGCCAAGAATAATATTTCCTGCGATATCCCTGCCGACCGCAAAGGTGAGCTTGCTCTCAGAACTGCGGAATTCATTGCTTTGCAGTATTTCACGAAGAGTAACCACATCTTTATGTACGTTTGGAACTTCTATTCCGACCACCGGTTTACCGGGCACGGGAGCTTCAATTCTCACGCCCATCGCCGCAAGACTCAGTGCAATATCATCTTCCAGTCCCCTTATTTTCGAGACTTTTACGCCGGCTCCCGGCTGTATTTCATATCTCGTAATGGACGGGCCTCTGAGAATGTCCATAATCTTTACTTCAATACCGAAACTTTTCAGGGTATTTTTGATTATATCCGACTTTTCACGGAGTTCTATAATAGCCTCGGCGCTGTTTGATTTTGCCGTAGGCGGGGCAAGAAGTTCCACCGACGGAAGAATATATATCTGTTCTTTCGGCGGATCTTTTTCCTTTTCGTCACTTACACCCTGAACTCTGCTCATACTTCCTGCGGCAGTTCCTTCTGCTGCTTTTGTAATAAGTTCCTCCAGTTTCTCGTCAGCGTCATCTCTGGTCCCCCTTTCTCCAGAAGTGCTGTTCTTGCTCGTTATCATATTGTCCGTAGGAAGCGGAATATCCATGAGGAAATCGTCATTTGCGGCATAGCCGGATTTTTTCTCTGTGCTGCTTTCGGATATTTTAGTTTTGACATTCTTACTGTTAACTATGTTGATAGCTTCAAGATCCGCATCAAACTGACGTTTTTCCTTGTCATCGTCGATGCCGTCATCGTCATCAAAAGCATCCTCAAAATTGCCTCCCATAAGCATATTCTGAACACCTTCCAGACAGTTTCCAAGAAATTTAAACGGCTTGAGGAGCAGCCTGAAAAAGTCCATAAGACCTCTTCCGGTCAGAAGCATACCGAAAACAAAGAACATTATGACCGTAACGATTTTTGCTCCCATTCCGCCGAATACCGCCAGAAGCGGACCGGCAATAAGCATACTTGCAACTCCCCCGCCCTTTACGTCAACGCCGTTTTCGTAGAGTACCTTGAAATGATTCCAGAAATTTCTGCCCGGAAGCTCACCGACAAAGAATATCTGCAATGCAGCCGAAAACAGAAACGCCATTGCAATTCCCCAGAAAGCCCTGCCCGTCACCTTTTTCTGGCTTTTTTCCATTCCTATCTGAACAGCCGTATATATGAGTGTTATCGGAACAAAAACAACTGCCGCTCCGAAAAGTCCCAGCAGCATACTGTGCATTCTGTGCCATCCGGCAGTTCCCTTTATAACGATCATGAATGCGATAAGTATTCCGGCAGCAAAGAGAACAATAGACCAGAATTGATTCTGATCGTTGGTAACAGCCGGCTTCTTTTCGTTTTTTTTTGTGCTCTCCGTTTTTTCTTTCGGAGCATCCTGAGTCTTTGACGGCTGACCCTTTTTCTGCCGTGAGCCTGATCCTGCGCTGTTCTTTTTAGCTTCTGCCATTTTTACCTCCGTAGTTCTGTTCCAGTGCTGTACACACCGGAGAATGCTTCCGGAATGTGTACAGCAGTTCTTTATAATTATATATATCTTTTTTCCGTATTTTCAATCAGATTGTAAAGGCATTCCATTGCATCGCTGAGACCGCCAAGTTCGTCAATAAGACCAAGCTCCACAGCCTTTTCACCCTCAAGAACGCTTCCGACATCAAGGACAAGTTCCTCGGTATTAAGCATAAGGCGGCGGAAATCATCTTCTTTTATATTGCTGTTTTTCAGGACGAAATTCACTATTCTGTCCTGCATTTTATCAAAATATGAAAGTGTCTGCGGAACACCAAGCACAGTGCCGTTCATTCGTACAGGATGTATCGTCATTGACGCACTCGGCACGATAAAGGAACGCTTCGCACTTACTGCAAGCGGAACACCTATGGAATGACCTCCGCCCACAACAAGAGAGACGGTCGGCGTTTTCATTCCCGAGATAAGCTCGGCAATTGCAAGACCGGCTTCAACATCGCCGCCCACCGTATTCAGGATTATCAGCAGTCCTTCAACGCTTCTGTCCTGCTCTATCGCCACCAGGGCAGGGATTATATGTTCATATTTAGTGGTCTTGTTCTGCTCCGAAAGAACATAGTGTCCTTCTATCTGACCTATCACCGTCAGGCAGTGGATAAGATGCTTTGCATTCTGCGAAATGGTCTGCCCCAGTTTTTCTGCAAGTTCTGCCTCGTCGATCTTTTCCTCTGTCACGGATTTTTCATTTTTATTTTTTTCTTCCAACTGTATACACTCCTTGACTGAAATTTTCTTTATTATGTGCCGTTTCCGGAGATGTATACATTTATTATTATATTATAAACTCTTTTTGAAATAAAGTCAAGAAAAACAGAAATCTATTCTATTATTTTTATTGACAATGGGAATATTTCGTGATATGATTATACTAACCGGAGGTGTTCTCATGAGAAAGAAAAAAACATCAGCTAATGCTTATACAGAATCCGTACCACAAAAACGCAAGCTTCCGCTTATAGCAGGAACAGCCGCAGCAATCGTTCTGATCGTTCTGATACTTCTTGCCGTATTCTATTTTCTCGGTCCGAAAAAAGCAGTAAAAAAATACGTCAGGGCAGGTATCGGAAAAAACGGCGGAAAAAAATATTTTTCCATGATACTGCCGGATTATGTCGTAAATCAGCTTAAATCAGACGAAAAATGGGACGATATGATAGAACGATATAACGACGATAACGCAGATGCACGTGATGATTACAAATTAAAAATCAAGAAAATCGACAAAAAAAACAAACTGTCCGGTGATGCCCTGGACGGAGCAAAGCTCTATTTTGCGGAGATAGCTAAAAAATATGATACCAAACCTCAGAAGCTCACAATAAAAAAAGGATGGGAATTCAAGATAACCCTGAACAAAAAAGTAAAAAAGAAAAGCAAAACTACTGAGACTCTGACCGTCTGCGCCGTTAATATCAAGGGCGAGGGATGGAAGATCGCCGAAGTATCAGCTTCGGAACTGGAAGATCTCAGCACAAGTCAAAGCTGATTTTTCAATAAAATAAAAATTTCTCACAAGGTATTGCATTTTATTTCCGGATATAGTATAATAGTAGTTGCAGGGCTGAAAATGCCCACGACAGTAAAGGCAGCACCGCACAAGTATTTTGCGGAAGATGCCTAAAATATCAGGAGGAATCTTTATTATGTTAGTTTCAGCTACAGAAATGCTTCAGAAAGCAAGAGCAGGCAAGTATGCAGTAGGTCAGTTCAACATCAACAATCTCGAGTGGACAAAGGCTATTCTTCTTACAGCTCAGGAGCTTAACTCCCCCGTTATCCTCGGCGTATCTGAGGGCGCAGGAAAGTATATGACAGGCTTCGGCACAGTTGCCGCTATGGTCAAGGCTATGGACGAGTCTCTCGGAATCACTGTTCCGGTTGCTCTTCACCTCGATCACGGTTCATATGAGGGCTGCTATAAATGCATCAAGGCAGGCTTTACCTCTATTATGTTCGATGGATCCCATTTCCCGATTGACGAAAACGTTGCCAAAACAACTGAGCTTGTAAACGTTGCTCACGGTCTCGGTCTTTCTATTGAGGCAGAAGTAGGTTCTATCGGCGGCGAAGAAGACGGCGTTGTAGGTGCAGGCGAATGTGCTGACCCCAACGAGTGCAAGATGATTGCTGATCTCGGCGTTGACTTCCTTGCAGCAGGTATCGGAAATATTCATGGCAAGTATCCTGCAAACTGGGCAGGTCTCAGCTTTGAAACTCTTGCTGCCGTAAACGAAAAGGTGGGCGATATGCCTCTCGTTCTTCACGGTGGTACAGGCATCCCTGACGATATGATCGCTAAGGCTATCTCTCTCGGCGTTGCCAAGATCAATGTAAACACAGAATGCCAGCTTTCATTCCAGGAAGCTACAAGAGCTTACATCGAAGCAGGCAAGGATCAGCAGGGCAAGGGCTTTGATCCCAGAAAGCTTCTCGCTCCCGGATTTGAGGCTATCAAGGCTAAGGTCAAGGAGAAAATGGAACTCTTCGGCAGCGTAAACAAGGCTTGATTTCATAAAACATTTAAAGATACAATAAGAAATAAAACCGCCGTAACCATTGATTCGATAATGGTTACGGCGGTTTTTATATTTTAAAAATGTCATCATAGCTTACGTTCAGAATCTTTTTTATAAGAATTATCTCATCGGGATAGAGATGACGCTGTCCAACTTCTATTTTTGCAACTGCACTTCTCGTAATATCGCATCCGTTGACCTGAAGTTTAGCAGCAAGTTGTTCTTGTGTTGTTCCACTTTTTTCTCTTAAATTTCTCACATTATTACCGATTTTGGTTTCAACACTTTTGTCCATTCTGCACAAATCCTCCTTCAAATTTTCTGCACCCTTATAAGTGCAAAATCTATTGACTTTATTATAAATTTGTTTTATAATAATATTGCACCTATATAAGTGCAATATTAAAATCACGGGAGGTTATGTTATGTTGTTGGAAATTTTAGGAATGGCAGCTTTAGGCGCTCTGGGATTTAATGCGGTCAAAGATGAAGACAGCCGAACGAAAACAAAAGGAACTATTGCTAAAATGCTCGATACGGCAGACAAAACAATGGATAAGAAATTTCAAAATGGAGAAATTGACGTAGAGGAATATTGTAAATTTAAGGAAAATAGGAACAATACTGTTTCTCAAACAACTCAATGGAAACTGGATGCGGATATGTTGAAATTCAAGCAGGAAACTGGCTGCACAAATGACAGCGATGAATACCAGAGAGAGCTTGAACGTTTACAACATAAATATTATGACTAAAAAGGAGGAATTTAAAATGCAGAAGCCTGAAAATTACATAGCAAGATGCCAATGGTGCGGAAAAACAGGAGGTCGTTGTTTTGGTACTCCAACCGGCGGAGCACCGTACACTACACCTGTTGTTCCGGGACCATGTCCGAGTAATCCAAGCGGAGCAAAAACTCATGCTCCGAGATGGGAAAAGGCATAAATCAGATATGTTAAGCAAAAAGGCATCCTTTCTGGGATGCTTTTTTGTAACGATAAATGTTAAAAATATTGTAAAATTGATTTTCCTATTGATTTTTTTTGCAAAGTGTTATATAATAATAATGTTCTATAACTTTGATAAGGCAGGTTTTTATATGCTTAAAGCTATATGCTCAAAAAAAGAACTTTCTTCTGACAGCTACTACAGCAACGTCAGTGATATTATTAACAGCAGTGAACTTGACAAACTCAAGGAAATAACACATCATATCTCGACGACACGCTTTCAGCATTGTCTGAACGTTTCGTATTATACGTATCTAATCTGCAAAAAGCTGCATCTTGATGCCCGTGCCGCCGCAAGAGCCGGTCTGCTCCATGATCTTTTTTACTACGATCGTAAAAAATATAACAAAAATAAGATCAAAGGACAGCTTTCACACAGTTCCATGCACGCACGTCTTGCCGCAGAAAACGCCGCATATCTGACCGATATATCCGATCTGGAACGTGATATGATCGAAAAGCATATGTGGCCCATGACCCGTTCCTTTCCGAAATACAAGGAAAGCTATATCATCACACTTACCGATAAATACTGTGCGGTTCTTGAATTCTGCATTCCCAGAATAAAGACTGTACTGTCATAATAAAAGACTTATCACAGCAAAGGAGAAAAATACCATGAATATCGAAACAAAATGCCTACACGCAGGCTATACGCCCAAAAATACCGAGCCAAGAGTAGTGCCTATCGTACAGAGCACCACGTATGTATACGATTCTACCGACGATGTGGCTGCCGTTTTTGACGATCCGACCAAAAGCCTTATCTATTCACGCTTTGAAAATCCTACTGTAATGGCTGTTGAGGAAAAAATAGCAGCTCTTGAGGGCGGTATCGGCGCTATGTGTACATCCAGCGGACAGGCGGCTTCTCTCTGCTCTCTGCTGAACATCCTCCAGGCAGGAGACAGCTTTATTTCCACAACTACAATTTACGGCGGAACTATAAATCTCTTTGCTGTTACGTTCAAAAAGCTCGGAATTGAATGCATTTTCGTTGATCCGGATGCCTCTGAAGAAGAGATAAGAGCTGCTTTCAAGCCAAATACAAAGGCTGTTTTCGGCGAGACTATCGCCAATCCTGCTCTGACTGTGTTTGATATCGAAAAATTTGCAAAAATTGCTCACGAGAATGATGTTCCCCTTATCGTTGATAATACTTTCCCTACTCCTATCCTCTGCCGTCCTATCGAGCACGGCGCAGATATCGTTATCCATTCCACTTCAAAATATATGGACGGTCATGCTGTTCAGGTAGGCGGAGTTATCGTTGATGCCGGAACATTCAACTGGGCAAACGGCAAATTCCCTGAATTCACAGAGCCTGACGAAAGCTACCACGGCATTGTCTACACCAAGTCATACGGAAAAGCCGCTTATATTGTAAAGGCAAGAATGCAGCTTATGAGAGATTTCGGCTGCTATCCTTCAGCTCAGTCTGCTTTCTATCTGAATCTCGGTCTTGAAACTCTTGCTATCCGTATGAAGCAATACTGCGAAAATGCTAAGATCGTTTCAGAATACCTCGAAGCCAACGACAAAGTGGAATCGGTAAATTATCCCGGTCTTAAAAGCAATAAATATCATGCTCTGGCTGAAAAATATCTTCCGATGGGATGCAGCGGCGTAATTTCCTTTGTTATCAAGGGCGGAAGAAATACAGCCGTTAAGTTTATGGATTCCCTTAAACTTGCCTCCAATGAAGTTCATGTTGCCGATATCCGCACCTGTGTTCTTCATCCTGCAAGCGCTACTCACCGTCAGCTCACTGATGAACAGCTCGTGGCAGCCGGCATAAACGGCGGAATGATCCGTCTTTCTGTAGGTCTTGAAAACATCAATGATATCCTTGACGATCTTAAAAATGCTTTTGCCGCATTGGATTGATTATATCCCCGCCGCTTAAAGCGGACACTCATAAAAAAGATTTTGCCATAGCATTTATGATTTTCAGTCAAAAGTGCCATGGCATTTCTATTTAGAACTTGTTCTTACAATATAACCGATTTAATCTATAATATACTCTACTGATGGTTGATTTCTCCCCACTCAACCATCAGTTCGTGTACTTTGTCACCAAAATCGTCTATACTTGAAGCGAAAGGAGGCATACTATGAACCAAGTGAAAATTGGAAAATTCATTGCTGAGCAAAGAAAAAAATCCAACTTGACACAAATGAAGTTGGCAGAAAAACTGAACATCACCGATAGAGCAGTATCAAAATGGGAAACGGGAAGATCAATGCCTGATTCATCCATTATGCTCGAACTGTGTGATATTCTCAAAATCACCGTTAATGATTTACTATCCGGGGAGGTCGTTACAATGGATAACTACAACAGAGAATTAGAAAACAACTTAATTGAAATGATTAAGCAAAAGGAACAGGCGGATAAAAGATTGCTGACAACAGAAATCGTCCTGGGAATTGTAAGTTTGATTCCATTAGTTGCTGCTTTGATCGTGGTAACTGTAATGCCATTGGAGGAATGGATGAAAAACATTATTTTTATTTCAGGCATTATCCCCCTACTTGCTGCAACACCTTTTGCATTAAAAATCGAGCAAAAAGCAGGATACTATGAATGCCAAAAGTGCGGACACAGACATATTCCCAAATACAGCAGTGTATTCATGTCTATGCATATGAATAGAACAAGGTATATGCGTTGTCCAAAGTGCGGTAAAATGTCTTGGCAGAAAAAAATATTACACAAGGAAAAATCAAGTTCTACTTAAAATGGGCGTCATGAAAAATTTCATTAAGGCAACACCACACAATCATTGTGCGGTGTTGCCTTAACAATAAGCCCCGAAACAGCGATCAATAATTGCTTCGGGGCTTAAACTATAAGTATCAAACTTATGGGAGATTTTTTATTGCTCTTATTTTTTCCTGAACAGTTCCCTTAAAACCAGACCTGCACCGGCGGCTGTCAATCCGAACATTATTATAAACACATAAGCCGACGTACTGCGCCAATGTATCTGCGTTGACAAAAGAACGCTCAGCAGTACAATGACAATACCGACAGCAACTACGACCCAGCCGAATATCTTGCGTTTCATGAGGAAAAGCATCCCCACTCCCACTATAATGGGAAACATTACCAATCCGTTGGGCATTCCGAATGAACCTATGCGGAAAAAATATCCGCCCATTCCCCAGCTGCTCGTTACCGACAGATTATTGAAGATCATAAAAAGACCTCCTGCCAGCATCAGAAGTCCCACAAAAAAGTTGAGAAGATCATTGTTCTCGCTGTTCCTGCCTATATCATCGTTCATTTCACGAAGTTCATGATAAATTTTTTCAAGTTCCTTATCACTTTTTGACTTAGCCAACTGACATTTCTCCTTCCTGATAAAAGCAATCACAAAACATTTTTTGAAATCACCTAAAAAAGTATTGACATTTCTATATTATATATGGTATAATAAAAATGTTGATGCGCCGGTGTGATGGAATTGGCAGACGTGTCGGACTCAAAATCCGATGGTAGCAATACCGTACCGGTTCGACCCCGGTCACCGGCACCAACATAAATACGTTCTGGTTTTACCGGAACGTATTTTTTCTTTTGGGGAGAGCATTCACTCTCCCCTCTCTGCTGTCACCAGCTCATAAGCTGAATGTAATCCTTGTGAACGTAACCGTATTCGTTCTTGAATACTATTTCATACCAGTCACCGTTTTGCGAAACTATCTCCACATAACCGTCCTTGGGAACTGTACCAATCACCTCAAACTGCTTGCCGGGACCCTTTCTGACATTAAGTTCTGTTTCCTTAGTAATAACTATGCCGTACCAATCACCGCCGCTGTATTTAGAACCAAGTGAAACCGTCAGTTGAACGGATGTGCCCTTTTTTGTTTTCGTTCCGGGAGCAATATTCTGATCTATAACGCAGCCATATGCTACTGAAGGACTGTATTGTGTAATGGAACTGATAACATTGAATCCGTTTTGCGTCAGCAGATTGAACGCCTGCTGTTCTGTCATTCCACGAACATCTGGAACCGGAACTTCTTCCGCCGGCTTTTCTCCCTGAGAAACAGTAATTATAATTCTTGTGCCCTCTGTAACGCTTGTTCCTGCCGCAACATTCTGAGCAATAACAATGCCGGCAGGTTCGCTGCTGTATTGATTCTCGATTTCAACAACAAATCCCATATCTTTCAGCTTTGCAGCGGCTGAATTACCGTCCTGATTTCTTACATCGGGGGTAGTGATAAGCTTCTGAGTGGGAGCAGCGGTCGGCGGTTCTGTAGTAACAGGCTCTGTTTTTTCTTCGGTTGTCACCTGCGTTGTTTCTTCATATACCGAACTGTCATCATCTTCATCATTCTTATCATCGTCTTCATTGTCCCTGTAATCATCATCCTCATCGGTATCCGAATTATGTCTGTATTCCGAAGAGGTTTCAACGCCTTTATGCCTTGAATCTCCATCGTCATCATCGTCATCATTATTAAGAACCATAAACGCAGCTACTCCGCCAATAATCAGCATCAGCAGAACTGTAATAACAATAAGCACGATCACTGCCGTATTGTTCTTTTTTCTTTTTCCGCCGTATCCGGATGCTGCCTGACGCATTCTTGGGTCGGCGTAACCTGCCGGCATACCATACATATTATTCTGCGGCGGTCTGCCCGGCTGTGCTCCGAACTGGAGATTCTGCGGCATCTGCGGTGTTCTGCCCGGCTGTGTTCCGAACTGGGGATTCTGCGGCATCTGCGGTGTTCTGCCCGGCTGTGTTCCGAACTGGGGATTCTGCGGCATCTGCGGTGTTCTGCCCGGCTGTGTTCCGAACTGGGGATTCTG
>UQXS01000002.1 GCA_900545125.1 uncultured Ruminococcus sp. | reverse complement strand
GCTTAAATGGGAGCGTCAGTCCAATATCACAGAGGAAGTTATTGCTCGTCAGATCAAGCTTGATCTCTGGAATGTAACTGCTGAGCAGGTAAAGAACGTTGTTATCGCTTACGAGCCTGTATGGGCTATCGGAACAGGTCTTACAGCTACTCCCGATCAGGCTGAGGAAGTATGCGGATTCATCCGTGCTCAGCTTGCAAAGCTTTACGATCAGGCAACTGCTGATTCTGTAACTATTCAGTACGGCGGCTCTATGAACGCTGCAAACTGTGCAGAGCTTCTGGCAAAGCCCAACATTGACGGCGGACTTATCGGCGGAGCTTCACTCAAGGCTGCTGATTTCAATACTATCGTTCAGGCTGCTGTTAACGGTTGATTATTTATTCATAAAAATCTAATTTGAAAGGGTTTTAACAATGTCAAAAAAACCTGTAGCACTTATAATCATGGACGGCTTCGGCTACAATCCGGAAGATTACGGCAATGCAATAACTGCCGCAAAAAAGCCGAATCTTGATAAATATATGAAAGGACCGCACACGCTTATCGGAGCAAGCGGTCTTGACGTAGGACTTCCCGACGGACAAATGGGAAATTCCGAGGTAGGTCACACCAATATCGGGGCAGGACGTATCGTTTACCAGATGCTGGTAAAGATCTCCAAGGATATAAAGGACGGAACTTTCTTTAACAATCAGGTAATCCTTGACGCAATGAACAACTGCAAGGAAAAGAATTCCGCTCTCCATCTTATGGGACTTCTTTCTCCCGGAGGCGTACACAGTCACATGGAGCACCTTTTTGGTCTCGTTGAAATGGCAAAGAAAAACGGTCTTGACAAGGTGTACATCCATGCATTCCTTGACGGACGTGACGTTCCTCCGTCATCCGCAGTTGAATATATGGAAGAAACTGTGGCTGAACTTAATAAGATAGGTCTTGGAAAAATTGCAACTATCAGCGGACGTTTTTATGCTATGGATCGTGACAATGCCTGGGATCGTGTTGAAAAGGCATACTCCGCTCTTGTTTACGGCGAGGGCGTTCAGGAAATTGATCCGGTTCAGGCAATAAAGAATTCCTATGCAAATGAGGTAACGGACGAATTTATGCTTCCGACAGTTATCGAGGGCGGCGCTCAGATCCAGGCAGATGACAGCGTTATTTTCTTTAATTTCCGTCCTGACCGTGCAAGACAGATCACAAGAGCCTTTGTTGATCCGGATTTTGCAGGATTCACAAGAAAGAAAGGCTTCTTCTCGGTCAAATTTGTCTGCATGGCTCAGTATGACGCTGCAATGCCGAACGTTACTGTTGCATATCCTCCCGAGCAGCTCACAATGACTCTTGGTGAATATCTCAGTAAATCAGGAAAGACCCAGCTTCGTATAGCCGAAACTCAGAAGTATGCGCACGTTACATTCTTCTTTAACGGCGGCGAGGAAAAGCAGTTTGAGGGTGAGGACAGGATACTCATAAAGTCGCCCGACGTTGCGACCTTTGATATGAAGCCGGAAATGAGCGCATATGAAGTCTGCGATGCCGTTGTGGATGCTATAAATAACGACAAGTACGATGTCATCATTTTGAACTACGCAAATTGTGATATGGTAGGACATACGGGTATCTTCGATGCCGCAGTAAAGGCTGTTGAAGCAGTTGACGAGTGTGTCGGACGTATGGTTGAGGCTATCCTTTCAAAGGGAGGCGCAGCTCTTATCACTGCTGATCACGGCAATGCCGATAAGATGTACGAGCCGGACGGAAGTCCGTTTACTGCTCACACAACGAATCCTGTACCTCTTATCGCTGTCGGAGTTGATGGACAGCTTCGTGACGGCGGAGTTCTTGCTGATCTTGCACCTACGATGCTTGAAATACTTGAACTGCCCCAGCCAAAGGAAATGACGGGAAAATCGCTTCTTGTCAAGTAGAATTTATTTTAGTGCCGGCTTTTTCGTCGGCACTTGCTTTTAAATATATATGTTAAAAACAATTTTTATAGGTTTTTTCTTACTTATATCACTGGTAAGCTGCGGAAAGCGCAGTATTGATCCGGACATGAATCAGGCAAGCGACCGCAGCTTGTTTGCAATGGATACTTATATGACGATGCGTGCTTATGGCGACTCCGGTGAAGAGGCTCTTGAAAAAGCAGAAGAGAAGATTAATTTTCTTGAATCCATTCTTTCTGTGACAGCAGAAAACAGCGATTTACAGCGTATCAACAATGCCGACGGCTTACCTGTGACAGTATCAGAGGAAACTGCTAAACTGATTGATAAAGCAGTTGGATTTTGTAATAAAACTGATGGAACTCTTGATATAACATTGTATAGCGTTCTTTTGGAATGGGGATTCACCGATAGCGAATTCAGCATACCGGATGCAGACAGTCTTGCCGGCTCACTTGAATGCGTTGACTACAGCAAAGTTCTGGTCGAAGGACAAACAGTTACGCTGCCGGCAGGATTCAAGATTGATCTCGGAGCATTGGCAAAGGGATATACATCGGATACCGTAATAGGTATATTACGTGAAAATGGCGTGAAATCAGCGATTATCAGTCTTGGCGGAAATGTGCAGACTCTCGGCAGAAAGCCTGACGGTTCACGATGGACGATCGCAGTACGTGATCCGTTTGCTCCCGAGAGTGATATGTGCGTTCTTGAGACGGAGGAAACGGCAGTTGTTACCTCCGGAAATTATGAACGCTTTTTCATTGGAGATGACGGAAAAAAATACTGGCATATTTTGGATCCATCCGATGGTTATCCGGCAGATAACGGTCTTGTTTCTGTTACTGTTATCGGCGAGAGCGGTCTGTACTGTGATGCGCTGTCAACAGCGCTGTTTGTTATGGGAAAGGAACGTGCCGTTGAATTCTGGCGTGAAAATAAGAATTTTGATATGATTCTTGTAACGGATTCAAAGAAAATATTTTATACAGATAGTAAAGCATATGAGTTTGAAAATCTGACAGAAATGCCTGCGGAGGTGGTTGGAGATAACTAAAGGAGTAGTAATATGCCTGATTTCTGTAATTGTGATCTTTATTGCGTCGGCTGTGACATCATTTTTTATTATGCATTCATCTGACAGAGAAGATCCTGAAGAAAATAAAGGTACAAATTATGTAGAGATCGTTCAGGATAATAAAACAGTGTACGTTTTTGATCTCAACAGTGAATCAGACCGAACTTTTCGTATAGAGTGTCCTAAAGGCGGCTGGAATGATATAACTATTGAAAATTCGCAGATTTTCATTTCTGATTCCGACTGTCCGGATAAGACGTGCGTCAAAATGGGAAAGCTGCGGTCAGAATATTCTCCCATTGTATGTCTGCCGCATAAGTTGGTAATACGTTTTAGCGACCGGAGTGACGAGTAATGAAGATAAAAAAGATTACCGAGCTTTCATTGCTGACAGGACTTGCACTGATAATATTTGTAGTGGAACTCAGATTTCCGGATATTCTGCCTGTTCCCGGGGTAAAACTGGGACTGGCAAATATAATTACAGTATACGCTGTGTATAAATACAGAGCCTGTGAGGTGTTTCTTCTTGTTCTGGCAAGGATAATACTGGGAACAGTGTTTGCGTCGAATTTTTCAGCTTTTATTTATAGCTTGTCCGGAGCACTTTTCTGCCTCGCAGGGATGCTTTTGCTTAAACGAATTATATCTGTCCGCTGGCTGTGGTTATGCAGCATTATCGGAGCTGTTCTGCATAATACCGGGCAGATTGCCGCTGCTGTTGCTGTTATGCGGTCTTTTGCCGTAATATACTATTATCCGTTTCTGGTTTTTTGCGGATGTATCGCAGGAACTTTTACAGGAATCTGTGCTCAGCTTGTAATCAACAGAATAGGAAGAAAAGAAACAAGTTCTAAAGAAAAGAGGTTATTTTATGATTAATCCGGCATCACTGCTGAATTTGAAACGATATTTCGGTATTTTCAGAAGCAATCATCCCAAAGCAATTCAATTTGCGGAAGCTGTTTCAGATAAAATCGCCGAGGGCAGCATAGTAGAAATTAATGTACAGTTCCCTGATGGAACAAAGAGCAGGTCGAATATCAAAGTGAACAGGAATGATGTTGAACTTATCAACGAGTTGCGGAGGTCGCTTGGCAAATGATCTCCGAAAAGAACAATAAACCATCGGTTATATTTTTTGACATAGATGGAACTCTGGTTACTGAGGATAAGCGTGCCATTATTCCCGACAGCGCCAGAAAAGCAATCGCCGAAACCAGACGGCGTGGAAATCTTACGTTTATAAACACGGGCAGAACTGTTTTTAACGTAAGCAGTCATGTGAAGGAGCTCGGTTTCGACGGATATATCTGCGGCTGTGGAACTTATATTGAATACGATGGTCAGATTATTTCGGATAATCGGCTTGAACAGGGATTCTGCCGAAAAATGGCAGAGATAATGAGAGAATGCCTTGTTACTCCGGTTTACGAGGACAGAAACGGATATTTTTTTGATGATAAGCTGCCAATGAACGATGCTCTAAAAAATTTTCTGGATGTTTTTGTTGATCCCGGCATAGATATTACCGGTCGTGTGGAGGACAACGATTTTATTTTTGATAAATTTGTTGTTTGGCTTGACGAGAATTCGGATGAAGAAAAATTCCGATCTGAAGCAGGTAAATATTTTGATATAATAGACCGAGGCGGAAATTTTTTTGAGAATGTTCCTCTTGGTTTTTCAAAATCTACCGGTATCAGGCTCATCCTTGACAAGCTGGGAATGCCAATTGAAAATGCTTATGCAATCGGAGACAGTATGAACGATATTTCGATGTTCCGGGCTGTACCCAATAGTATTGCAATGGGGGGAGCAGAGCAGATTTATCCTTATGTTTCTTATGTTACAACATCTATAGAGAATGACGGCATAGCAAACGCTCTAAAACATTTTAATTTAATCTGAATAATATAGCGTCGAGTATAAATATTGACATAAACCGACAAACGTGGTAAAATAGTTATGCATTAAAATTTTGGGGAGGAATAAGCTTGAAAAAATTTCATGCTGCCGCAGTCTGCATGATTTTTGCAGCTGCTGTATCCGGATGTTCTGACAAAAAAAGCAGCTCATCGGAAAAAGAAGCGGAAAAGATAGTTTCACCGAGAACTGTTACTTTTGAATGGCAGGAATCCTATAAAGCAAAATTGGAGGAATTCAAAAACTCCGGGAACTATCAGGAAAGCAACGGTATAATTGGTTCTATGTTCGATCTGAGGGATCTCAATTCGGACGGTGTTCCGGAACTTGTAATTTCTCCGTCTGACGGCGTAGATTCCGCCTGTACTGTTTATACATATTATGACGGAGCACTGACGGAAATAGGTACAAACGGAAATAACGGATTTTTTACTTTTTATCCGTCAACCGGAATTATTAATAATGAGTTTCAGGGCAGCGGTTTTGTTATGGGTGAATTTCGCCGTATTGAAAACGGTTTGTTTGTGACAGATATGACATATTATAACAATATGGATTCAGTTACATCCGGAGCAGTTATCAGGTATGAGATCGACAAGGAAGAGGTTTTGCCGACGGAATATAACGAGAAATATTACAGTTATACAAATAATCCGTCGTTACCGGTTGGAAGAAAGTATACATTTGGTGATAGTACAGTGGATTATGCAATATACTGTTCTGAAAGCTGGGATGATGCCGCATCTTCTACCGTAAAAAAACTGTTCGGAAAGAAAATCAGAGAACTGGCTGACGAATATGAAAATGCAGGTTTTGAACTTCTGGATATGAACGGAGATGAATGCCCGGAACTGATTTTCTCTGAGGGTATTTCCGGTCAGGATTCATGCCGTGTATTTGTCTGCAAAGACGGAGAACTTGTTGAAACAAGCGAAAAGCTTGGAACGAACGGTAGATTTGGCTTTGACAATGAAAAAATGGTATTTTTCACTATTGATCCGCAGGATTTTGATAAGTACGGAAGCATGACGGATATCTCTCTTGACGGATATGAAAAATCCGGCAGTCTCATGGAATGCGGAAGAAAATATCTTGTCAGCGATGAAAATGCATTATCTATTTTTGACTGACCGGAGAGATAAATATGGCAAAATCACGAATAGTATACACTTGTAATCAGTGCGGTTTTGAAAGTTCCAAATGGAACGGAAAATGCCCTTCCTGCGGAGCATGGAACAGCTTTGAGGAAGGGGCGCCGGAGATACTTCCGTCTTCCGGGCGTTCTTCTTCGCAGAATATTGCCGATCTTTCAGACAGAATACTTGAACTTGAGAATATCGGTTCAGACAGCGACATACGTTATGATACCGGAACAGCCGAGCTGAACCGTGTACTTGGCGGAGGTCTTGTAAAGGGTTCTCTTGTCCTTTTGGGAGGCGAACCGGGTATCGGCAAGAGCACGCTGCTGTTGCAGGTGTGTCAGTTTTTAGGTGAAAATCATTCAATCTTGTATGTTTCCGGAGAAGAATCCGCAAGGCAGATAAAGCTGCGTGCTCAGCGGCTCGGTGTTGATACCGAGAATCTCTACATCCTGACGGCAACAGATGCCGAGGCTATTGCCGCAACGATTGTCGGTTCGGCTCCGGATATTGTCATAATTGATTCCATCCAGACCATGAATATCGGCAGGATACCGTCAAGCCCCGGCAGTCTTACTCAGGTGCGGGAATGTGCAAATCTTTTTATGCATACGGCAAAAACTCAGGAAATACCTATTATAATAGTAGGTCACGTTAATAAGGACGGAGCGATTGCAGGGCCGAAAGTAATGGAACATATCGTTGATGCCGTTCTTCATTTTGAGGGGGAGCGTCATCAGAGCTACCGTCTGCTGAGAGCAATAAAAAATCGTTTCGGATCTACTAACGAAATAGGTGTTTTTGAGATGAATGACAGGGGATTGAGGGAAGTTGAAAATCCTTCGCAGATGCTGCTTGCAGGACGTCCGCATGGCGTATCCGGAACGTGTACTGCCTGTGTTATGGAGGGAAGCCGTCCGATTCTTGCTGAAATACAGACTCTTGCGGCAAAAACCAGTTATTCTGCGCCGAGAAGAATGGCAACCGGATTTGATTTCAACAGACTGAGTATAATTCTGGCAGTTCTGGAAAAGCGGCTTGGAATTTATACCGGTTCCATGGATATTTATCTGAATGTTGTAGGCGGTTTCCGTCTTGACGAACCTGCCGGTGATCTTCCGGCGGCTATGGCTCTTTTTTCCGGAATAATGGATAAGCCTGTCAGAGAGGATTTAATTGCTTTCGGAGAAATAGGTCTTGGAGGAGAGATACGCTCTGTATCTCACATTTCTCAGCGTATCCGTGAAGCCGAGCGTATGGGTTTTAGTACCTGCATAATACCGAAGCATTCCGTGTCTGTATTGGACATGAAAGACTACGGTATTGAAATCGTTCCGGTTTTAAGCCTTAAACAAGCTTTTTCACATATTAAATAGAAAAGAGTGTTAATTTTAAAATGGACAGAATAGCTTTTTTCAGAGATCTTGCCATAATCATTGTTTGTTCAAAATTTTTTGGTCTTGCAGCTCAAAAACTGAAAGCTCCGCAGGTGGTGGGAGAAATCGTAGCAGGATTGATTATCGGGCCTGCCTGTCTGGGAATCGTAGGAAATTCCGATTATCTTTCACTTCTTGCAGAAATAGGCGTTGTTATGCTGATGTTTGGTGCAGGTCTTGAAACAAATATGAGAGATCTTCTAAAAACAGGCCCGAAGGCTCTGCTTATCGCCTGTGCCGGAGTTTTTGTTCCTCTTGTGGGCGGTACGCTTTTATACAGTTGTTTTTACGGATTCAGTGCAGCAGGCAGTGAGGAATTCTACCGGGCTGTATTTATCGGTACTATCATGACTGCTACATCTGTTGGAATTACCGTGCAGACACTTAAAGAAATGGGACGTTTGAAAAGTTCTACGGGAACGCTTATAACAAGCGCCGCAATTATTGATGACATAATTGGAATAATTGTGCTGACTTTTGTAATTGGTCTGAAAAATCCTGAATCCAAGCCTACAGACGTGGTTATTCATACGCTGCTTTTTATAGCGTTCAGTTTTTGTCTTGGATTTTTGACATATTATATCTTCAAATACATTGATAAAAAATATCCTCATCAGCGCAGAATCCCTATTCTTGGACTTGCACTGTGTATGTTCATGGCATTCGCTGCCGAAGAATTTTTCGGAATCGCCGATATCACGGGAGCATACGTTGCCGGACTCATATTGTGCAGTCTCAAGGATTCGGATTATATTGCAAGAAAAGTAGATATCAATTCTTACATGATCTTCGGGCCTGTATTTTTTGCAAGCATCGGACTTAATACTACTTTCAGCGGTTTTACTCCGTCACTGCTTTTGTTTTCAATATTCTTCGTATTGGTTGCTTTGCTGACGAAGATTATTGGCTGCGGACTGACTGCAAAGCTTCTGCATTATGATTTCAAAAGCAGTCTTAAAGTTGGTGTCGGCATGATGACAAGAGGCGAAGTTGCACTTATCGTGGCAAAAAAGGGACTTTCAGAAGAAATGCTCGATCCGAAATATTTTGCTTCGGTAATTCTGCTGATAATAGTTTCGTCGATTTTAGTACCTATCCTCCTTAAACTGCTGTACAAGGGTGAAAAAGAGGATGAACCGGCACAGATTTCAGCAAATTGAGGAGGGGAGTATGAAATACGGTCTTGTTCTTGAAGGCGGTGCAATGCGTGGACTTTTCACAGCAGGCGTAACCGATGTATTTATGGAAAACGGTATTGCTTTTGACGGCGCTGTCGGTGTGTCCGCAGGAGCTGCTTTCGGATGCAACTACAAATCCTATCAACCGGGCAGAGCGATTCGGTATAACACAAGATTTTGCCGTGACAAGCGTTATTGCAGCATAAGATCGCTGATAACTACGGGAGATATGTTCGGTGCAGATTTCTGTTATCATGAGATTCCGGAGAAACTTGACGTTTTCGATTTTGATACATATGAGAATTCGGCAATGGAATTTTATGTCGTGTGTACTGATGTTGAAACCGGGAAACCTGTATATCATCGCTGTGATACCATGAACAGCCGGGAGCTTGAATGGCTGAGAGCTTCCGCATCCATGCCAATGGCAGCAAGAATAGTAAGTATAGACGGCTTTAATATGCTTGACGGCGGCATATCAGATTCAGTGCCCCTGAAGTTTATGGAGGAATCCGGCTATGACCGTAATGTTGTTATACTTACTCAGCCAAGGGATTACGTAAAAGAAAAAAATAAGCTTATGCCGATACTTAGAATCGTTTACAGAAAGTATCCGGACCTTCTGAAAACAATGGAAAACAGGCATAAAATGTATAACAGCGAACTGAAATATATCAGAAAAGCAGAACAGGAAAAACGTGCTCTTGTGATCGCACCGGAAACAAAGCTTCCGGTTGGACGTATTGAGCATGATCCGGACGTTCTGCGTGAAGTTTATCGTATAGGACGCAAGGCAGGATTAAAACATCTTGCAGAGGTAAAGAAATTTATCGCAGATTAGAGCTTGTTCATTTTATGTGAACACGCTCTAAAAACCAGGCAGAAATACACATTGTACGTGTATTTCTGCCTGTTCTGTTTATTGTATTTCTTCGGCGTAATCAGCGAGTTTTTCTGCAAGTTCATTGATATAATTTTCGTTGAGAACATCATTGAATCCGGCTTCTTTTATTGCAGAGCGGAATGAATAATTGATATCGTTGTAAGATATCCGGGCTATTTTTTCATATTTTTCAAGAGCCTCATCCGGATCGCTGAGGCAGTCCTCCCAGATATCGAAGGATGCAAGAGCAGAAACAGCATAGCTGATATAATATCCGGGCGATTCAAAAACATGATTTACCATGTAAAGTTCAACGCCGGGCAGAGAATCGCCTGCAATATCTTCCCAGCATTCCACGACATCTTCCGGAGTGAACGTGTTGACGTTCTGAAGTACTGTATATTCAAATTCGCCTACTGCAAATCCGGAAACAACGGCATTTACAAGATCGTAGCTTTTAGCGGCAAACATTGCATCTGCCTGATCTTCGTATATATCGTCATAAAAACGTGTGAAAATGCATTCAAATCCCTGCGACTGTATCTCGGCAATATCCAGATTCGATGCAGCAAGATACGTCGGTATATGGTCGTATGTCTGGGCGTAATAGTGACCGAATTCATGAACGGGCGTGAGCAGACTGTAGTAATCCTTGTTGTCAGTGATATAGATAACTCCTTTTTGGCTGACAGGCAGATATGTCGTGAAAGAACCATTATAACTGCCGTCGCCGTCGGAGATCGAGTACTCCTCATCGTCAAGAAGTTTTTGTGCTGCATCGCCGATTTCCGGTGATAATTTTCCGGCATATTCGGCAATAGTTTCAAACGGATCATCGAATTCTTTTGGTTCTGTTAAAATATCCATTCCGCCGTCCATTTTCATAATTCCCTCAATAATATCATCGGAAACGGGCATAAGTTTTTCTTTGACGACATCGGAGAGTTCCATTATATCATCCGGAGTGTAGTCACGATAATACTGTTTGTAAAACGTTTCAGTGTCATATTCTTTAAGGATCTCAAGCAGTATTTCTGCACAGATGAGATTTTTCTCATCGTCATCCATATCCTCGTCGTAAGCGGCATCATGAAAACGGTCGAGCTTTTCATCCCTGAGCCAGTTTTCCACACGGGTATATCCCTCAACCCTGTTTGTATCCATAGACGGCTCTGAGTAAGCCTCCAGTACCTCATCATCGTAAATAAGCGAAGTGAACATATCACCATATTTTTCGCTGCTGCATCCCTTGCAGAAAGCAAATGTGATAAGTTCGGCGGCAATGTACATATCTTCAGCGGCGTCATCGGCATCGGCTTCAAGATCTTCGTTGTCAAAATCGAGATAATACGGAATGGTCAGAAAGGTATACTCTTCGTATAATTGGTCGAAATCAGCAATGAGAGCATCTATATCTTCCTGAACAGTATCCTCATCCGAATCATCAGTGAGATCGTGAAGCAGTGTATCGACATGATCTCTTACCGTATCAAGCCTTTCGGAATCCTTTATCGGATTGAAAGCGGCAGGAATATTATTCTTTTTATTGTCGTCGTTATAGTGATTTTTTTTATTATTTCTGCTTTCGTTCCGGCTTTCGGATCTGCTTGTTGTTTCAGAATTGTTCCCCGTTCCACGCAGGGTGCAGGAACTTGCTGAACATATCAGAGTGAAAGCTGTCAGAAATGCAATTATCCTTTTGATTTTCATGGTTATCTCCCTTCATGTTATACGGTGAGTTTTGCGACCGCTGATATTATTTCCAATGGACTGTCAGCTATGATATCGGCGGAGGCAAGCTCTTCCGGCGAACCGTAGCCGTAGCTGCATCCTATTGACAGCAGATCATTTCTGACAGCAGTTTCGATATCGTGGAAACGATCGCCTATCACTATGAATCCCCCTGGATTATCGGGCGCAATTTTCCTGAATATCTCGTATTTTGGAATAAATCCGAATTCCTCACAGCAGTAGAACCTGTCAAAGAATCTGTCAAGAGCGAAAACTCTCCTGTGCCGTTCCATATAATGAATACGGCAGTTGCTGAGAAATATGAGCTTGTGTCCCGTTGTTTTCAGATGCAGAAGCATTTCTTCTGCGCCGTCAAAGAGTTCACCCTCGCCGTTTTCTATTCTCCGTGCCATATCCTCACCGAGACGTATACGAGCCGATTCACGTATCTCATTATCAAGACCGGGCATGAAATTCTGCCACATATCGTTCGAATTGAAGCCAAGCCAGTAGCTTATTTCGGAATCAGTGTATTCCTTTGGCTTTGCATAGCCGTTTTCAGCCAGCCATTGAATAGTACTGCGGAATGCCGGAGCATATGTTTTCATGGAATTATGGATAGTTCCGTCGTAGTCGAATATCAGATTCATATTACTTTATTCGCCTGCAAAGATTTATCATTTCAATAGCTCCCTCGGCGCACTCAGAGCCTTTATTGCCTGCCTTAGAACCTGCACGCTCAATAGCCTGTTCAATATTTTCGGTTGTGATGATACCGAAAAGCACGGGGATTCCTGTCTCCAGCGATACCTGTGCAACGCCCTTTGCAGCTTCGTTGCATACAAGTTCATAGTGAGACGTACTTCCCCTGATTACTGCTCCGAGGCATATAACCGCATCGTAATTGCCTGTTTCAGCCATTTTCTTGGAGATAAGAGGTATCTCGAATGCTCCCGGTACCCATGCGACACTGATGTTTTCGTCGCTTACTCCGTGACGGAGCAGAGTATCAACTGCGCCGGAAAGAAGCTTTCCGGTGATAAATTCGTTGAATCTTGACACTACAATGCCGATTTTTGCTTCTTTGCTGATAAGGTTTCCTTCTAAAATATTCATGATTATTTGTCCTTTCTACTAATTAATAATTGAGAATATGTCCCATTTTATCACGCTTTGTTTTAAGATAAAAGAGATCGTGAGCCGTTGCATCCATCTGGATAGGAACACGCTCCTTTATTTCAATACCGAAACCGCTGAGACCATATACCTTATCGGGATTATTTGTCAGAAGCCGGAGCGTTTTGCAGCCGAGATCACGCAGTATCTGCGCACCGATGTAGTATTCCCTCATATCTCCGGGAAATCCCAGCGCAAGATTAGCTTCGAGAGTATCCATGCCCTTGTCCTGAAGTTCATAGGCACGGAGCTTGTTTATAAGACCGATACCTCGTCCCTCCTGACGCATATAAAGGAGAATTCCACGTCCCTCTTTTTCAATGCTGTTCATAGCCGATGCGAACTGTTGACCGCAGTCGCATTTCAGAGAGCCAAAGGCGTCCCCGGTAAGACACTCTGAATGAACACGGCAGAGGATATCCTCACCGTTGCCGATATCTCCCTTGACCAGAGCCACATGATGTTCGCCGTTAAGCTGGTTCACATATCCTATAGCACGGAAATTTCCGTATTTTGTCGGGAGTTTTGTATCTGCCACACGCTTGACAAGGATGTCATGGCATTTCCGGTAATCTTTCAAAGCCTGAATGGTTATGAATTTCATTCCCCATTCGGCGGCTTTTTCCTGAAGTTCTGCGGAACGCATCATGGTGCCGTCATCACGCATTATCTCACAGCAGAGACCGCATTCTTCGAGACCGGCAAGGCGCATAAGATCAACCGTAGCTTCGGTATGCCCCTCACGTTCGAGGACACCGTTCTTTTTTGCAGTCAGCGGAAACATATGACCGGGACGTCGGAAATCTTCGGGTTTTGTATCTGCTGAAACAGCCATTCTTGCGGTAAAACCACGCTCTTCGGCGGAAATTCCCGTTGTTGTTTTTACGTGATCTATCGAGACAGTGAAAGCCGTAGAATGATTATCCGTGTTGAAATCCACCATTTGCGGCAGATGCAGACGGCGGCAAAGATCTATACTCATTGGCATACAGATAAGTCCCTTGGCGTGCATTGCCATAAAATTGACATTTTCCGTTGTTGCAAACTGAGCGGCACAAATCATATCGCCCTCATTTTCTCTTTCCTCATTGTCGGTAACGAGTATTATTTCCCCGCTGCGGAGAGCCTCAAGAGCTTCCTCAACAGTGTTGTACTGAAACATAAAATTCCTCCTTTAATATCCGTTTTGTGCCAGAAAATCCATAGTTATCCGGCTTTCCGGAATTTTTTCAGATTTTGAATTCATTAACTTTTCCACATATTTCCCGATAATGTCGTTTTCCAGATTCACTGTGTCACCGTTTTTCTTGGATCCCAAAACTGTCTGTGCAGCGGTATGCGGAATAAGTGATACCTTAAAGCCGGAATCCGAAACAGCGGCTACTGTCAGACTTATACCGTCAACTGCTACAGAGCCTTTTTCAACGATATACCGCATGATTCCGGCTTCTGCGCAGATCGTGTACCAGACAGCTATACCGTCCTTTTTTATATCGGAGATCGTTCCCGTGCCGTCGATATGTCCCGAAACAATGTGACCTCCAAATCGTCCGTCCGCCGCCATTGCACGTTCAAGATTGACAGGGCTGCCCGCTCTGAGACTTCCGAGAGATGAGCGGTTTAAAGTTTCGTTCATAACATCGGCACGAAAAGAATCATTTGTAAGATCTGTCACTGTCAGGCAGACTCCGTTTACAGCGATACTGTCGCCGATATTTGTGCCGGAAATTACTTTTTCCGCTTTTATCTCAATAAAAGACGATGCCGTACCATGCTGAATCGACTTTACACAGCCGGTTTCCTCAACTATTCCTGTAAACATTTTTCACCCTGCTTTCTATCAGGAGATCTTCTCCGAGCCGTGTTACACTGATGATTTCCGGCATAAAGGCGTTATCCGGATGCGGTACTCCTGCACCGCCTACGGGGGATTTAGCGTTTGTTCCGCCAAATATCTTAGGCGAGATATAGGCAAGCACTCCGCTGACAATACCGGATTCAAGGGCTGACCAGTTTAGCTCTGCTCCGCCTTCAAGGAGAACACTGTCGATCTTTTCACGTCCAAGAATCGTCATAAGTTCACGGAGATCGACTTTCCCGTTTTTCTCTGATGTTTTTATAATGCGGCAGCCATGTGATTCGTATTCATATATTCGTTCACTGTCGGCAGAAATTGTGGCAATGACAGTCGGAATATCTTTGGCAGTTCTGACTATATTGCTTTGAATCGGTGTTCTGAGGGAGGAATCACATATTATTCGTATAGGATCTCTGCCGTTTTCCAGACGGCAGTTCAGCATGGGGTCATCGCTGAGGACAGTTCCAACTCCAACCATTATTGCGGAGTGATGAAGCCGCTGAACCTGAACATCACGGCGTGCTTCAGTTCCGGTTATCCACTTTGATTCTCCGGTATAACAGGCGATTTTTCCGTCAAGCGTCATTGCATATTTCATGGTCACATACGGAAGTCCCGTAGTGATATAATGGAAAAAAATTCTGTTCAATGCATCACATTCATCTCTGAGTATGCCTTCTGTAACTTCTATCCCGTGTTCACGCAGAATTTTGACTCCCTTTCTGGCAACAAGCGGATTGGGGTCGGGTGAACCGATAAATACACGTCTGATTCCGTGTTCAATGATCGCTTCGGTACACGGCGGTGTTTTTCCGTAGTGACAGCACGGTTCAAGAGTGACATACAGATCAGCACCTGTGCAGTCAATATTCTGTAGATCGCACTGTGCAAAAGCGTTCCGTTCTGCGTGAAGTCCGCCGTATTTCATATGCCAGCCTGAACCGATGATCCTGCCGTTTTTCACAATAACAGCGCCTACCATAGGATTAGGCGAAACGAAGCCCATTCCTTTTTCTGCAAGAGAAAGAGCTTTTCTCATAAAGTCGATATGTTCCATAGTACCTCCCGACAAAAAAGCCCCGGATATTTTCCGGGGCAGTAAATCCTGTATAGATACAGTAACTATCTGTCTTCTTTCATCCGGACTCTAAGCCTGATAAACAGGCATAACCGTCGGCTCCGGAATTTCACCGGATCAACCTATAAAAGGCTCGCAGGCTGTGGACGAATTGTCCTTACTGCCGGTAGGGAATCTCACCCTGCCCTCGAAGATAAATTAAGTATAGCATATTTACTTTTATTTGTCAATAGAATTTTTTGAATAAACACGAAGCAAGGAGTCACCCACATCATGCAAAAGAAGGAGTATATTTCTTTTGGAAAAGAATCAGAGTGAATATCCGGAGGGAAAATCTCCTTTTGACATGGGATTATTAGTAAACGTATTATTTCCTTATAAGTTCGATACGCATCAAGCATATGTCGAATACGTCAATAATGTTATTTCCGTCCATATCTCCGGCTTTCCAGTCGGTAAGCTTTCCGGAGCCCAGAACCCACTTCTGTGTCATTACCAGATCGGCTATAGTGAACTCACCGTCTTTATTTACATCGCCTTTTACTGTGGCAGGAGTGTTTTCGTACTCATACACAAGTTTAATGCTCTTGTAGGCAACACTGATTACGTCGCCGTCTTCCTGTTTTTCTGATGAATCCCACCATTTCTGGAATTCTATTTTTCCGTCAGCGATAACGGCTTCCACAACTTCATCGTCGTTTTTAAAGGTTCCGTCAAATTCAACGGTTGCTGAGGAATTGTTTCCAAGAGGCAGACTGAATGACTTTGATGTCCAGAAATCCGTACCGTTGGTGTCTTTAGCGTTTATGCATATTGCGCATCCGGCGTTGCCCCAGGCAGAGCCTTTTTCTGATGTGACATCTGCGTTGATGATGACTTTTTTCAAATGTTCCGGATCTTCGACAGGAACTTCGAGATATCCATTGGCGTTGATACGGCTATCAAGATCGTCAAAAGTAACTGTTTTGACGGTTATAGCATCAGGATCGTAGATCTGGAGACCGTCAAAATCAGAAGCATCGTCTGAAATTATAATCATAGCTGCTGAAAGAGCCGGGAGAGTTACATTTACTTCATTATTCTTTACGTCGTCCACAATGTCAATCAGCCTGATTTTATCAGAATCACCGTAAACTGCGTAAACAGCAGCAGCTTTGTAATCAGTGGATGAATTTTCAAGAGAGATCGTTGCATTTTCGCTGTCAGTGAAGCTTTTATTTGTGAGCATTGCCTTTACGGTTCCCTGATCCGAACCGTTTATAGATGCATAGGAGCTTGCCAGTGAAACGTCGTCAGTCTTTGCAGGAACGAGGGTGTCGCCAAAAGAACTGCCGTTACCGTCATAGTTGGTGTAGAGCTTGATTCCTGACAGTATATAGGGATTTCCGCCCCAGAGCGTTGCAAAGTAAACTCCTGCGTCGGCGTAGCAGCCGAGAGCTTCTGCCTGGGCGATAGTTCCGCTGAGATCTTCACCGCCGAAATTGTATTCAGATATAGCGAGTTTTGTTCCCGGATAATATTTATCAATAGAAGTTTGTATTGTAGGCAGGATAGGTACATTTTCCTGACACCACTGACCGATCCAGCTGTTTTCAGCAAAGCCTTTTTCATACAGAGTGCGGACGGACTGTAATCTGTCCTCAGCACCTACTCTTGAGGATTCCGAATAATAGTGTATGTCCAGAACGTCCAGCAGACGTGTTCCCTCTTTGTCACTTGCCTTTTTCATTGTATCAAGATAATAGTCGAGATACCAGTGATAACCGCCCTGAGACTTGATGGTTTCCCATTCGGTACTGTTGTCGTCATCGGCAAGATGATCGTAAGCCGTATATCCGTAGAGAGCCGGACCGAAAACCTCGGCATTAGGATCAAGCTTCTTAACGGCTGCCGCCATTTCGATAGATTTGTCGCTGAGTTCTTTCATTGTTACGGGCTCAGGATGCATACGGCTGTGAGTATGATTCCAGAGAGCTGGTTCGTTGTCAAGGCTGTAAGCCTGAATTCCAGTTGATGTTGTAGAGTCGCCAAGCTTATTGATAATATAATTGACATATTCATCCATATATACCGTACCATCAGTGAGGTCTGGTTCAGCATCAAAGGGAGCATTTTTTGTAAATTCCACTTTATTCCAACGGTCTGACGGAGCTGCTTCTGCTTCGGAAACGCTGCCGTCTTTGTCCGCAGCCACGTATCCCGCAAGCTGGAGAGTTGCAAGCTTGTAGCTGATTCCGTTCTTTGCGCTCATATCCGAAAGAACTTGTACGCAGTCGGCAGGTCTGTCGGAATTGGAAAGATTGTTATCGCTGCTGTGCAGCCAGTCCGAACCGGCATTTGAAGCGTTGTTTTCCCAGTTATAGGCAGTCATTCTGTTTCCGCCCTGACGAATTGAATTTACATTGAGTTCGCTCAGGTAGTCCTCATTGCCGTACTGGTTTACGCCGTAGATCAGCGGACTGATTTCTTTTGTCTTTCCGCTCAGGTCGATCGTTACATTCATATCGTAAGTTCCGCTTTCGGCTGCTGTGCTGCCGGCAGGGATTGATACAGATGTAAACAGAACTGCCATTGCCGTCAGAAATGGTTTGTACTTTTTCATGTGAATCATCCTCCTTAAATATAGTGAAATACATTTATATTAATAACATAATTATATCACATTTTTGTGGATAATGCAAGTGCTTCCGGAGAAATGTGCTGTCTAATCTTTGGTTGTTTTTATACCAGACCAGTCGGAAACATCACACTGACCGCAATCATTATTTCCGACAGCAATGACAGTGCCGTCTGCCTTTAAGCCTACTGTGTGGTATTCTCCGGTGGAAACAGCAACAATATCAGACCAGTCGGAAACGTCACATTGACCTTCTTCATAACGTCCTACAGCTACTACAGTGCCGTCTGCTTCTAAGCCAACTGTGTGATTGAATCCTGCGGAAACGGCAACAATATCAGACCAGCCAGAAACGTCACACTGACCGTATTTATTATACCCGACAGCGACGACAGTGCCGTCTGCTTTCAAGCCTGCTGTGTGATGATATCCAGCGTCGAGAGTTCCGTTTGGCAATGATGAACGTATTTCTGCAAGTGAAGTGATTATTTTATCCTCAGAATCTTTATATCCGTTCAGATCTTCAAAAGCCTCAATTGCCTCCGTATATTTGCCGCTGTTGTACAGATTCATTGCGTGGCTGTAATTTTTATTCGGAATAATAACTTTGTTTAAAACGATAACAAATGCAATTGTAGCCGCCGTAATTGAACCAGCAGTTGCAGCAATAATCATTTTTTTCTTTTTCTTTTTCTTTTTTGTATTTATCTCTTTAATTCTTGCCTTGCAATTTTCTATTTGTTTCGATGAATCCTTATAGTCTCCCAGCTTTTTGTATTCTTCAACAGCAGTTTGTAACTCACTTATCGAGTTACTGTTCTGAAAACTTTTTGCTGACTGATAAACTTCTTCTTTTTCCGCAAGAATAGCTTCTTCTTGTATAAACTTAGCTTTTTCACGGCATTCTGCGGCTTTAGCTGAAGAATTCTTATACGAGGATATCTTTTCAAACTCTCTTGCTGCCGAATAGTACTGCGCCGGAGTACGTGCTGCCGATTCAGCGGCAGAAGCTTTGTTATAGATAAAATCCAAAGCCTTATTCCTGCATTCTTCCGCCTTCTGATCTGCATCAGAAAAGCCTGATATCCCCTTGAAAATATCTTTTGCATCGAGGAATTGTTTGTCATTTGCGGCATTTTTCATGGTCAGATACGCCTGATTATAAATCGACTGTTTGTTGTAGTTTTCAATCTTCTTCTTGAATTCATTGTCGCCGAAACGATATGCCTTGCCGTAGTTATCCATTTCGGAAAAATCTTTTTTAATGTCCGGCAGATTTTCTTCTCTGTTCACATGGAGTTCTGCGAGCAATTTGCCGAAATAAGCCTCTGCACATTCAGGATCCATATCGAGAACCTTTTCGCAGTAAATGTTCGCATTCTGCCAGTCGCCGTCCTCCAGAAAGAGGAAAGCACGTTTTAAAAGGGGAGCGGTGTTTGTATTTCCGGCAGCGATGACAGTTTCTTTAACGACTGTTTTTTCTGCCGATTTGCCGAGTATTTTCTCGATTCCACGCAGAAGATCCTGCATATATCCGACTTTGGAAACGTCCTGCGACTGCAAAGCGGCGAATTCGTCGGGCAGGTCGTAGGGGGACATATCACGGTAACATGGGATAATTGCTTTTTTCTGTCCCTGTTCGATGAGAGAAAGATATCTGCTCCACTCGTTTTTGACCCACACCGCACTGAAATACTCCGGTTTTGTGCCGACAACAAGCATGATCTTTGAGCTGTTCAGAGCCGCAAATATGTATGGCTCGTAAGCGGAACCGATCTTATCTTCAAGAGTGATTCTTGCAAAAAGACCTTATATCCCTGATTTGTCAGTCCGCTGTAAATATCCTGAGCAATTGCGCTGTCGATAGTCCGCCGTCCGGCATCATCGCTTTCCTTGTAGCATATGAATATGTCGAATGGCTCTTCTTTTGAAGATATTTCGAGGATCTGCTTCTGTACGTTATCTATGTACATTGCCTCCGAATTATAGACAGCACGGGCGATACCGTCGCAGTTTTTTATGGCAGCCAGATAGTCGCTGTCCTCTAAGATAGACCTGAACTGCGTCCGGTGGCAGGTCGGGATGCGTTTGTTTGTTTTGGGGTCGACAACATACTCTATACCATAACGGCACAGGCACATTCCCCAATGAGCCTCCGCTTCATCCGGAGCCTCTGCGAGAATGTTCTCATAGACGACAGATGCCTTGTCGAATTCTTTGTTCATTCGATAGTGGTTGGCTCTGTCGAAGAGCTGATTACGTTTTTCGTTATCAAGTTTTGGCAGTGTCTGGGCAGTTCCGCAGTACTCGCACTCGCAGACAGTCATTCCTGCACTGACGTTCAGCGCTGCCCCGCACATTTTACATTTAAATGCAGCCATTTTTATTCTCCTTTTATGTTAAGATATCACAGAAAACATATATATTTAATTATACACCATATTTCGTTAATTGTCAATAAATATTGTATATTATTACAGGGATTATTGACGTAATGCAAAAGATGTGGTATACTATATAATAAGAAAAAAATCCATATTTTGAAAGGAGAATGTAAATGGGCGGATTCACAAAGCAGGCAATACGCAGTTCGTGTATAAAGCTACTTAACGAGCGTCCTACGCATCAAACCATTACAGTAAAGGATATTGTAGAGGATTGCGGAATAAACCGTAATTCTTTTTACTATCATTATCAGGATCTTCCGTCACTTATCGCTGAAATATTCACGGAAGAGGCTGATAAGCTTATACGTGATTATCCACAGATAGATACAATTGAGGATGGACTTCTGGCAGCTATATCATTTGTAATGGAAAATAAAAAGGCTATTCTTCATATATACTGTTCCGCAAACCGTGAGCTGTTTGAGCAATATCTGTGGCGTGTATGCGAGCACGTTGCGGATACATATATAAATACAGCGTTTCCGGAATTTAAAATTTCCATTCAGGATAAGCAGACCATAATCAGATTTCTCAAGTGCGAATGTTTTGGCATTATTATGGACTGGTTCAGCAAGGGTATGGATACTGATATTATTCAGGGAATAAATCGCATATGCGAGCTGAAAAGGGGAATGACAGAGGAAATGCTCCGGCGATGTCAGCCGGACAATTCAGACAAATTTTAACAAATGCCTAAATTTTAAGCAGACGAGTTATCCTGTCTGTTTATTTTTTTTGAACTAAATGATATAATATTAACAATCCAACATGATGTTCTGAATGTTGAATAATAACGAAAGGATATGCATATTTATGAAATTTTCAAATGCGGTGGTAAAGCATCGTATTCTCATTCTTGTAACAGCGCTGGTTCTTATGGTACCGGCTGTGCTCGGAATGGTGAAAACAAGGATCAATTACGATATGCTGGACTATCTTCCGTCGGATATGGACACAGTAAAAGGTCAGAGTGAGCTTCTTGACGATTTCGGAAAGGGCGCTTTTTCATTTATTGTAATAGAAGATATGCCGGAAAAGGATGTTGCAAAGCTGAAGTCAAAGATCGAGAATGTCGATCATGTTGAAACAGCACTGTGGTATGATTCAATACTTGATTCATCCGTTCCTATGGAGCTTCTTCCGGATGATATATACAGCGCTTTCAACACGGAAAATTCGACGATGATCGCTGTTTTCTTCGATACATCAACTTCTTCTGACGATACTATGGATGCCATTCGTGAGATACGTTCCATAGCCGGAAAGCAATGCTTTGTTTCGGGAATGTCTGCCATGGTTACCGACCTGAAAGATCTGTGCGAACGTGAAGAACCTGTTTATGTCGTGATAGCAGTGTTAATGTCAACTGCGGTAATGCTGCTGTTGCTTGACAACTGGCTGATACCGTTTGTATTCCTTGCAAGCATCGGTATGATGATATTGCTGAATCTCGGTACGAACATTTTCTTCGGTGAAATTTCCTATATTACCAAAGCTCTTTCCGCTGTGCTCCAGCTTGCTGTAACGCTGGATTATTCAATATTCCTCTGGCACAGCTATAATGAACAGCTTACAAAGCATGGTGATAAAGAATCGGCAATGTCGGCTGCTGTACATGAGACCCTTACAAGCGTTGTCGGAAGTTCCGTAACAACGATAGCAGGATTCATTGCATTATGCTTTATGTCATTTACACTGGGCAAGGACCTTGGAATTGTTATGGCAAAGGGCGTTATTTTTGGAGTTATAGGATGCGTTACAATTCTCCCTTCACTTATCCTGCTCTTTGATAAGCTGCTTTCAAAGACTCATCATAAGTCGCTTATTCCGGATATGAAAAAGACTTCCGGAGCAATTATAAAGATATTCCCTGTATGTCTTGCAATCTTTGCAGCCGCCGTTGCGCCTGCATATTACGGTTACTACAAGACAGACAAGGAAGTATACTATAATATAGCCGAAAGTCTGCCGGACGATATGGACTTTGTTATTGCAAACTCAAAGCTTTCTGAAAGTTTTGATGTTGCATCAACCCACATGATACTTACTGACAGCACCTTGCCAGCAAAATCTGTTCGTTCTATGATAAATGAAATGGAAAACGTTGACGGTGTAAATTATGTTCTTGGACTTGAATCGGTTGTAGGGCCGCTTGTGCCGGAAGAGATCCTGCCAGAATCAGTGATGGATATTCTCAAAAGCGACAAGTGGGAACTTCTGCTGATAAATTCCGAATATGGTGTTGCTACCGATGAGGTCAACGAACAGCTTGACAGTCTCAACAGCATACTTAAATCATATGACAGCAGCGGACTTCTTATCGGCGAAGCTCCGTGTACCAAAGATATGATAGAAACGACGGCTCATGATTTTAAAGTCGTAAATGCAGTTTCCATTCTGGCGATATTCCTTATAATCCTTCTCGTCCAGAAGAGTATTTCACTTCCGGTCATTCTTATCGCCATTATCGAGCTGGCTATATTTATCAATCTTGGACTTCCGCATTATCTTGGTCAATCGCTGCCGTTCATAGCTCCTATCTGCATCAGCACGATACAGCTTGGCGCAACGGTGGATTATGCAATTCTTATGACGACACGATACAAAACAGAACGATTGTCTGGTCTTGGCAAAAAGGAATCCGTTCACACAGCTCTTTATACTTCAATACCGTCCATACTGGTCAGCGGTCTGGGATTGTTTGCAGCAACGTTCGGTGTGGGAATTTACTCGGACGTTGATATGATAAGTTCAATGTGTATGCTTATGGCAAGAGGAGCTGTCATCAGCATGATACTTGTTACTTTTATGCTGCCGGCAGGACTTATGCTCTGCGATAAGATAATATGCAAAACTACACTGGGAATGAATAAAATACAAAACCGTAAATTTAAGGAGGCAGAATCTCATGAATAATACAGCAAAAAAGGCTATTTCAATTATACTCTGCACATCGCTGATAACCGGAACTATCGGCTATGGTGCTTACAGTGCTTTCGACAAGGAGCAGAACAAACACAGAACGACGGTAGTCATGGATGAAGAAAAAGCCGCTGTGCAGCCGGATATTGTCAAGGACGAAACGGTTTATGTTCTTGCAGGTGCAGACGGAACTGTCCGTAAAGTGATCGTAAGCGACTGGCTGAAAAATGTGTCCGGCGCTGACAGTCTGACCGACAGTTCTGTTCTGACAGATATTGAAAATGTCAAGGGCGATGAAAAATTTACTTCCGGCAATGATAATTCGCTTGTATGGGAAAGCGGCGGAAACGATATTTACTATCAGGGATATACCGATAAGGAACTTCCCGTAAGTTTCAAGGTTTCCTACAAACTGGACGGAAAGGATATCACTCCGGAGGAAATTGCCGGAAAAAGCGGCAAGGCAGTAATACGCTTCGACTATACAAACAATACTTCCGAAACCGCAGAAATAAACGGAAAGCAGGAAAATCTCTGCGTTCCCTACGCAATGCTTACCGGAATGATACTTGACAACGACGTTTTCAGCAATGTTCAGATCACCAACGGAGGACTTGTTAACGATGGAAGCAGAACTATCGCTGCCGGAATCGCACTTCCCGGACTACAGGAAAGTCTCGGAATAGATCCGGAAATTGCCGAGATCCCCGATTATGTTGAAGTATCTGCCGATGTGGTTGATTTCCGTATGGCAATGACCGTTACTATTGCAGCCAATGATGTTTTCAGCAATATCAGCACTGACGGCAATGTATCATCTGACGAAATAGGTGGATCACTGTCTGTGCTTACTTCCGCAATGGATCAGTTGATAAACGGTTCGTCAGATCTGTATGACGGTCTTTGTCAGCTGCTGGAGAAATCCGACGAACTGGTAAAGGGTGTGGATAAGCTTGCAGAGGGTTCAAAGACTCTTTCGGACGGCGCAAAAAATCTTGACAGCGGAGCATCTGAACTTCAGGCAGGTACAAATCAGCTCAACGATGGACTTCAGGAACTTGACGGAAACAGCGAAACTCTGAACGGCGGAGCAAAAGCGGTATTTGATTCTCTGCTTGCGGCTGCAAATGCACAGCTTCAGTCATCGGGACTTTCGCTTCCGGAACTGACTGCCGACAATTACAGCGATATTCTCGATCAGGCTATTGCCGCAACGGGAGCACAGCCGCTTATAGATCTGAAATCACAGCTTGACGGATATAATACATTTTATCAGGGACTTCTCAGCTATACGGCAGGTGTTTCGCAGGCGGCTGACGGTGCAGGAACTCTCAAAGGCGGTGTTGATTCACTGAAAACGGGTGCGTCGCAGATAAGTTCAGGTGCAGGAGAGCTCTACAACGGTCTTAAAAAGCTGCAGGAGAGCACTCCGGCGCTTATCGAAGGCATAAAGCAGCTCCGTGACGGTTCACAGCAGCTTTCAGGAGGAATGCAGAAATTATACGACAGTGTAAAAAATATCGTAGATGTTGATATTGCCGGTCTTTCGGCACGTATAAACGCTCTGTCTGAGATTTCCGGTAATTACAAGGTATTTTCCGGCATATCTGACAACATGGACGGCAAGGTGAAGTTCTTCTTCCGCACAGATGAGATAGCATGAATGTAAATTAGAATAAATGATTAAGGCAGGAACTTGCATTTTGCAGTCCTGCCTTTTGTTTTATGTGAACATGCTCTAACTTTCATAATCAGGGGCAATATCGAACATTATGAAATCAACTGAGCCGACTTCACTCATAAAGAAACCAATATACACTGTCTGATTCATTGTGCCGTCAGCGTTATCTGTCTTTATTAGCATATGTTGTTTATCTCCCCGATAATTTGTCAGCAATGTACCATATGGCGTATATTTACGATACTGGATGCCTCCTTCCGAACCATAAAAAGCATACGCTCCGCTGTAGGTCCCGCTGAACGTTACTTCAAAAATTGCAAAATCATCTGTTCCTGCGCTATAGTAGATATTTCCTATATCTTCTGCATCATATGTTCCGGTTTTATTGGATATAGCGGTCGTATGGCTGTCAGGGGAGAGGTAATCGTCAGGTTCGCAGTATTTTATTGTTACATCCATATGGAAGTCCGTTGTTTCATTTGTGACCTCGTAATATTTATGGAAATCACTGACATAATTAAAGGTTACTCCATGTATTTCTTGTGATTTGACTTCTGGTTTGTAGTTTGGAGCAGGAGCAGTAGTTGCAGGAACAGCGGAAGTACCCGGTGATGAAGAAGCCCCCCCTGAATTAACTGTCGGTAAATCTGTTCCATAGGATGGAGTGTTATCTGTAGGTGCGCTTACTTGGATAAATTTAGAACTTGCATATCCTTGTGTACCATTATAGTTTATATAGTACCAGTTTGCATCGCCGCAGTCATAAACAGAGAAACCGTTGGTGTTATTAGGTATCTGTCCGATTTTTCCCTCTTCTGTATATGCCTTGGAGCTGCGTATGTAAAGAGGAGTGTCTGGTGAAGCAACTGTTCCGATTCCGAGATACGTTAAATCGTCTGATATTGATGAAGCATCGGGATCAGTGAAAGTAAGGTATTCGGAATTAACCCAACCGTAATAATCACCGTCTTGAGAATCATAGCATTCATACCAGAGTATGCCGTAATTGTAGCAGGAACTGTCAGATCTGATGTGCCATTTATCGCCGAGCTGTTTTCTAACAGTGGAGAATTCACCGTTTTCACAGACGTATGATGATGTCATACCGGATACGGTCTGACCTTTGCTGCTGATCTGTCCGTAAAGAGTTTGAGGCAGTTGAGATATTACTCCGGATGTATCTGCAGGCGTTACGGAAACAACAGTATTGTTTTTATCCTGTATGGATTCAAGGATACGTATATCAAAAAGCATTTCAGTATCTTTTGGAATTTGAAGTTTTTCAGAAGAAATGCAGAGTTTAATGTAATTATCTTCCAGGGTTATGCTACCGGAAATTTGTTCATTTTGAAATACAGCAGTATTTTTGTTGAGTTCGGCAGAGATCGGTCCGGTTGTACCAGTGCCGTATTGCCATAACGAAAATACGATGACAGATGATGTTACCGAGTCTATTGTCAGTTCGATCTCAGCACAGTTTTCCATATGCCAGTAGCCAATATAGTTGTTGCTGTTGATTTCAGCAGCTGATGTTGTTTCAGATTCAGAGGATGTAATTCCATTTGTATCAGAAGTAATATCTATTGAAGATTCGTCTTGATTATGATTTCCACAGGCTGTTGACAACAGTATGGTTGATGAAACTGTGAGCAGTATTGTACTTTTTAATAATCTGTTTTTCATTATATACTTCCTTTCAGTCAATTTTTACTAAATTTCTTGTTTATTATATTCAGTATATCATATTCTTTATAAGATTACAATGTACATTTTTGACAAATATTTATTTTGAGAATTAACGAAAGAATGTAAAATTACGTAATATCTAAAATACTATATATTTTTTCCATATCAATATTCTGCCGCAGAGCGTCGGCAAGACGATCATACTGTTTTTCCTTGTATTCTTTGTAATCCAGAATACCGGAAAAATCGAGTCCACGGCGGTTGAAAAGTTCTCCGATTATTGCTGCTGATATACCGCTGCTGTCGAATATCCCATGCAGATATGTTCCGAAAACGCAGCCTTTGTATGCACCGTCACAGCGTCCGTCTGAAAATCGTATAAGCGGAGATTCGTGGCTTTCAGTCTGACCCATGTGTATTTCGTAGCCGCTGACGGCTTTTCCGTTTAATTTTCCGAAGATATTCGGCTCGGCAGTTATGATGCCGTCGGACTGTTTCTGTGTTTTGTCACGGCAGAAAACAGTGTGCATATCAAGGAGTTCAAGTCCACGTATTTTTCCGCCGCATTCTGTATTTTCGGGGTCTGAGATAGTTTTTCCGAGCATCTGATATCCGCCGCATATTCCGAAAAGCGGAACTCCGGCGGAAACTTTTTGTTTTATCAGATTTTCAAATCCGCTTTCTCTGAGCCACTTCATATCGGCAATTGTGCTCTTGCTGCCCGGAAGAATTATCATATCTGGACTGCCAAGTTCAGCGGATTTTCCTGTATATCTTACCGATACTCCGCTGTATCCTGACAGAGGAGAAAAGTCGGTATAATTGGAGATCTTAGGCAGCTTTATTACAGCGATATCAATGATGTCAGAACTTTTCCGTGACAGTCTGTCAGAGAGACTGTCCTCGTCGTCGATATCGCAGTCAACGTACGGAACTACGCCAAGAACAGGCTTTCCGCCTTTCTCTTCGAGAATCCTTACTCCGTCCTGAAATAATGAACGGTCTCCACGGAATTTATTTACGAGCAATCCTTTGATTCGCTGCTGCTCGTGAATTTCAAGGAGCGCAACAGTTCCGATAAGCTGAGCAAAAACTCCTCCACGGTCTATATCGCCGACAAGCAGGACGGGAGCATTAATAAGTTCTGCCAGTCCCATATTTACGATATCGTCATTTTTCAGATTCATTTCCGCAGGACTTCCTGCGCCCTCTACGACGATAATATCCGCTTGTTCAGACAGTTTTGCGTAGGCAGTTTTTATTGTGGGAATCAGTTCCTTTTTCCGGCGGAAATACTCTGCTGCACGCATATTTCCGAGAACTTTTCCGTTCACAATAACCTGTGAACCATTATCGGTAGTTGGTTTCAAAAGAATTGGATTCATCAGGACAGATGGTTCGATCCCTGCCGCTTCCGCCTGCATTGCCTGCGCTCTTCCGATTTCCAGGCCGTCGGCGGTTATATATGAATTAAGAGCCATATTCTGTGATTTGAACGGTGCTGAGATATATCCGTCCTGTCTGAAAATTCTGCAAAGTCCGGCGCAGATGATACTTTTTCCGACATTTGACATAGTTCCCTGAATCATAATTGATCTTGCCATAATTCACCCCGTTATTTCATTGACAGCGTTTACAAGACGTTCGTTATTGCTGTGGTCTTTCACGGCAATGCGGAAGTATCTGTCGTTTAATCCACGATAATTTTCGCAGCTGCGTACTGCAATATTTTTTTGCAAAAGCAGTTTGTCAAACGGCATAGAGCCTTGCAAAAGAAGATAATTCGTTTCAGAGGGATATATTTTAATTTCCGGTCTTTGCAGGGAACGGCAGAGAAAATCACGTTCCCGGCGGATGAATGAGACGGTTCTCTTTATATATCCCACTTCCTGCAATGCGGCTATTCCGGCAAGCTGTGCAGGAACGGATACGCTCCAGCATTGTCCGGTGCGGCGTACTTTTTCCGAAAGTTCTGCATTACCTGATATCATATATCCCAGCCGCAGACCAGCCATTGCATATATTTTCGTAAATGCTTTCAGGATAACGGTATTGTTGTTCAGTAAAAGTGCCGTATCTCCGTCTGATCTGCCTGTAAAATCCATGAAGCAGCGATCGAGGATGAGCGTGATCTTTTCTTCGGCGCATCGGCGAACTATTTTTTCCATAAGTTCGCAGGAAGCAAGTGAACCGGTTGGATTATTCGGATCGCAAAGAAAGAAAACGTCAGCGTCATGCAGATCTTCAAGAATACGTTCGGTAATACAGAAGTTTTCCGTTTCCCTCAAAGCATGGAATTTTATCCGGCATCCGTTCTCGGTCAGAGCCTTTTCGTATTCCGAAAAAGTCGGAGATACCAGCAGTGCCCTGTGTGGTTTCAAGGCATGAACAAGACGATATATCAGGTCTGCCGCTCCGTTTCCGCACACGATGTTGTCAGGCTGGATTTTTTCGTATTCAGACAATTTACGGACAAGTTCGGTGGAGTCCGGATCGGGATATTCCGAGAATCTGCCGATATTTCCGGCAAGAATTTTTTTTGCGCTGTCCGGCATTCCGAGTGGGTTGATATTCACCGAAAAATCGATAATCCCGTACGGAAAATTGCCTCCGTGTTCAAATCGTTTCATAGTCCCCTCCGTCAGAAAAACAGAAAAGCGAGCAGTGCTCTTACTGAAACTGCAAATGCAAGCATAATCGCCGATGTGCAGAACATAAGCCGGTTTACACGGCGGATATCCTCCTGTTCAACAGGGCGTATATCATCCCCGACATTATTTTTGCGGTGTAGTTTTCCGAAATAATAAGCGTCTCCGAGAAGCCTGATATCAAGGGCTCCGGCAGCGGCGGATTCAGTCTGTGCAGCGTTGGGACTTTCCTGACTTGTTCTGTCACGTCGCCATATTTTCCATGCGCCTTTCGTATTGTATCTGAGAATAAAGGCTGACAGAATCATCATCATAGCCGACAGTCTGGATGGAATATAATTCATTATGTCGTCGAATTTAGCAGAAAATCTGCCGAAACGGATATATTTTTCATTTTTATATCCGAGCATTGAATCCATAGTGTTGGCAGCTTTATAGAAAAATCCAAGAACTGCTCCGCCGAACGCCATATAGAACAGGGGAGCGGTTTCTCCGTCCGATGTGTTTTCGGCTACGGTTTCTATTGCCGCACGAATTACGCCTTGTTCGTCAAGCTTATCCGTATCACGTCCGACTATCATCGAAACAGCGTGACGTGCCCTGTGGATATCGTGGGATTCAGCCGCCTTACAGACTTTCATGCTCTCCTTGCACAGAGATTTCGCTGCAAGCATATAGAATATGAGAATGCTTTCGGTGATAATTCCAAGCCACGTATTCAGAGTGTAGCACAGTATCAGAACAGCGAGCGGTACGGCGGAAGATACGGTCAGAACCGTAAGTGACAGCAGAGTTCCTGCAAGGATAAGCCTGTCAGGAAATAGTCTGCGGAAAAGTTTTTCAAGTGACGAAATCATTTTTCCGATAAGCCGTACAGGGTGCGGAAGATTATATGGGTCGCCTATGGTCAAATCTAAAATAAATCCGATTATAAGAGGTAAAACAGCAATAAGATATTTCATATGATCTCCGATAAAATTTTAATTTTTTTTCCGTTCCATTCAGTCAGAAAGCCGCATCCGTTTTTTACCTGATAGTCAAAATAAGATCTTTCCGGAATGCAAAAGCGTGACAGAACAGACATGACAGTTCCGCCGTGAACTATCATCGAAACGGCTGATTTTTCCGGAATCCGGCATATCTCGTCCATAAAGGAATCGCAGCATCTTTTACGAAAGTCAAGCATGGATTCTCCGTTTGGAAACGGTATTTCGCCGCCGCTGTCGATCCACCGCTGATAATCCGTGTCGCCGTTCAGCTCAGAATAATTTTTTCCCTCAAAATCGCCGAAATCGCATTCACGGAGATTATCGGCAATTATCGGTACAATATCCGGATAGATAATCTTTGAGGTTTCAATACATCGCTTCATGGGGCTTGAAATTACATAATCGGCATCGGGATAGATATGTTTTCTGATATCTTCAATTCCGTAAGCGGAAAGCGGTTCGTCGGTTCTGCCGATATAGCGGCGTTCAAGATTTCCGGGTGTGTATCCGTGGCGTATAAAGGCTATTTTCATGTGGTTTCGTCCTTTATAACGGCTGGAATTCCGCAGGTGATCCTGATTACCTTTTCGGCTTGTCCGGCTATCATACAGCCTGTTTTTCCAACCAGCTCACGATATATACGTTCGGTTTTTTCGATAGGTATAATTCCGCAGCCTATTTCTGTCATTATAATTATTACATCCGGATTGCTGATTAGCAGTTTTCCGGTAAGTTCAAGCGGATCTTCATTCCGTCCGGCAGCCGATGATACAAAATCTTCAAAGTGACGGATGCATTTTGCACTTGTAAGCTTATCATAGGGAGCAGAACCCTCTGTAATTTCATCTGTTTTTAATCCGAATCTATTGACTGCAAAATCAGTTTTCCCCTGATATGAACCTCCAATAATAAAAATCATATTTGTTCCTTTCATTTAATAAGATTTGCTATTACAGCTGCCGTTAATGCTGAAAGTTCGGCAACCTGCAAAAACCAGCCGGCAAGATCTCCGGTTATGCCGCCGAATTTTCGCTTTGAGAAATAATAGTAGTATACGAATGTCACCGCTCCGCAGACGACCGCAGCAGCGCCTGAAACAGGAGAGACGAAAATCATTGCCGATGCAGAGAACGTCAGCCATATTATTTCTGTGACGACTGTTATTTTTTTATGCGCAGGTTCCGAAAAGTTTTGCAGGCTGCCATATCCCTTCGCATTGGGAAATGTAACGGCAGCCAGTCCGCTCCATGCCCTTGACTGGATAAAGCATAAAGAACATATCAGAAGCAGATTGAAATTTCTTGTTTCGGAGAAAACGGCTGTCTGAATCAGAAGATATACTGAAAGCCGTATCAATGCAAAAGCTCCCGTGTTCGGGTCTTTCATGATTTCCAGCATTTTTTCACGTGGAGCACAGCTGGCAAGTGCATCGTTCACGTCGCAGAATCCGTCAAGATGTATTCCTCCTGTTACTGCTATCGGAATTACGGTACATCCCACGGAAAAGAATATATTTCCGGCTTTGAGCATTTCACATATCCTGAACCACAGTATCAGGCATATACCGATAACCGCACCTATCAGCGGAAAAAAACAGAACGAAAAACGACGGTTTTCTTCTTTCCACTGAACTTTCGGAAACGGGATTCTGGAGTACATCAGAAACGCTGAACAAAGCGATTTCAATAAAGACATTCCGGAAGTTCTCCTTTCAGTATTACGGGTATGCCGAAAACGGCTTCAATGACAATGTCGGCAGTATGGGCAAGAGCGGCGTTCAGTCTGCCGAGACTGCGCATATATTCCATTGTTTCTGCCGGATATATAATTCCGTCGCTTCCGACCTGACTGGTGACTGCAACGAAAAGTTCCGTTCCTGCAATAAGCTTGGTGATATCAAGGAGAATCTTTTCGTCAGGGGCGGAGCATCCGGCTGAGAACATTTCATTTGCACAGAGATTTCCTATGCATTCAAGCAGTACGGAACTTTTACCGGGAAGAACGATTTCCCCCACATCCGTATATTTTTCTATAGTATTGAAATTCCTGCCCGAACGCATTTCTCTGTGACGTTTTATGGCAATTTCCGCTTCTTTTCCAAAGGGCTGCATTGTGGCGATATACAATCGCTCTGAATTTCCTGAACAGATTATTTTTTCTGCAATGGCAGATTTTCCGTTCTTGCATCCGCCGTTAATAAGTATAAACATCAGTACTCCTCATATTGCTTCATGTTAAGATCTTTGAAACTGTGAGCGGAGTGATACACGGACAATGCACCGTCAAGCAGCGGAAGAAGCATTATTGCGCCCGTTCCCTCGCCCAGACAAAGCCCTGCGGTAATAAGCGGATTCAGTCCGATATGATGCAGGATTTTAATTCCTGCCGGTTCTGCCGAAACATGGGAGCACAGCATAAAATCACGTACCAGCGGATTGATTTTTACTGCAAGTGCAGCGGCAATCGCAGAGATAAATCCGTCGATTACGACAGGTATTCTGTAAACCGCACCGCCGAGGAAAAGTCCCGTCATTCCGGCAATATCAAATCCGCCGACTTTTGAAAGCACATCAATAGGATCATTGGCGTCAGGTTCGGATATGCTGACCGCCCGTTTTATGACATCAATTTTACGCTTTAATCCGGTATCGTCAAGTCCTGCGCCCCGACCCGTCACGTTTTCGGGGGAAGTATTCAGCAGAACGGACGCTATAGCAGATGATGTGGTAGTATTTCCGATTCCCATTTCGCCTGTGACAAGAATATCGCAACCTTTTTCTGCACATTCTCCGGCAATATCCATTCCGGCAGATATCGCCGATACAGCTTGTTCACGTGTCATGGCAGAACCGGCAGCAATATTTGCAGTTCCGTATGCCAGTTTGCGTTTCAGGATTTTTTTTGAATCACTGTCGGTGTTCATTCCGATATCAACGGGAATAACATCTGCATTGAACGTCTGCGCCAGACGATTTATACTTGATGTTCCTGCTGAAATTGCTTCTGCAACTGTCATTGTAACTGAGCTGTCAGTCTGGGTAACGCCCTCACATACAACACCATTGTCGGCACAGAAAACAACAGCGCATCTTTTGTTTATTTTTACGTCAGGGTCTCCGGTTATTCCAGCGATTTTTATTATGTAATCTTCAAGAGCACCAAGGCTGTGCATCGGTTTTCCGATACCGTTCCAGTGCTCCTGAGCCTGACGGACTGCATTTTCGTCAAGAGGAAGAATTCTTTCTGTTCTTTTCATATTTCTTATACTCCATACATTTTTTTACGAAACGTTCTGCTATTCGGGTGTCGGCATACAGATACAGATGCGGAAATCCTGCATAAAGTGATTCTGTGGAATGAATGCACATATCCTCACGTTTTCTGCTCCGTTTTGCGTGAAAAGAATTTCCGCAGTCCGTGCAGTCCCAGTAGTGGAATTCATGTGTCATGATCTTTTCGCCTTCATCACAAATAAGATTGTTTTTCAGCGCAGTCAGTTCAGCGTACCCGAAGCGCTGTAATTTTTTGGTGGGATAGCAGTCGCCGTTAAGCACGCCGCACATTCTGTATACCGTGCTGTTGATATCAGTCAGGGTGCGGCAGAGATACATAAATCCGCCGCATTCGGCTATGGTTGGAATTCCTGCATTTACGGCTGATTTTACGGACGCAAGCATACTTGTGTTTTCCGAAAGCTTTTGCGCATATAATTCGGGATATCCGCCGCCAATCCACAGACCGCAGATATTTTCCGGCAGTTTTTTGTCGTCAAGAGGGGAGAAGTCCACTATCTCGCATCCGAGTTCTTCAAGCAGTTCAAGATTTTCCTCATAGCAGAAACAAAATGCATTGTCACAGGCAACGGCTATACGCAAAGGCGTGGTTGTAAGCGGTAAAGGATGTTCAGGGGATGTTCTTATTTCCGGAGCAGTTTCCGCAATGGCAGTCAGACGGTCAAGATCTATATATTCTTCGGCAAGTTTCGCAAGGGACTGCATTTTAGTTTTTATATCAGCGATTTCACCGGATGTTACAAGACCAAGGTGACGGCTTTCGATGACCGATTCAGCACATAACGGCATTCGTCCGAGATATTCTGTTCCTGCTTCGGTACAGATTTTTTTTGTTTGTTCAACAAGACTTTCCGGCAGGCGGTTGAAAATAAATCCGGCGATATTATTTCTGCGGTAGTCAAGGAATCCCTTTATGACAGCACCTATTGAAAAGCTCATTCCCCGGCAGTCGATAACGATAACGGCAGGAGTACTTGTATCGAGTGAAACAGCGCACGATGAAGTTTCCGGTTCTGCTCCGTCGTAGAATCCCATAACGCCTTCGATAACGGAGATATCCGTCTTATGTCCGCATAGAAGCTGATTAAGTTTGTTTTTGCTGCAGAATCTGCGGTCAAGATTGTACGAGGGAATATTTGTTATCCTGCTGTGAAACATGGGGTCTATGTAATCCGGCCCGCATTTGAAAGATGATACGTTCATTTTACGGTTTACAAGAGCCTGCAATATGGCGCAGGTCACAGTGGTTTTTCCGCATCCGCTGTGTGTTCCGGCGATCATAATTCTTTTCACTTTGCACCGCCTTTAATAATGAATATAGGATTTTCGGCTGTCAGCATGGTATGTGTTCCGATTTTTCTTGTTCGGGTAACGGCTATCTGAGTTATTTCCGGCGATATGCCCATATCCTCAAAAGCTTCTGACGATTTGTTCAGAGTTTCGAGGGAAACAGCAGTAATGACGATTACTGCATACGGATTTTTTTCATAAGCCATTCCGATTATTTTCGAGAGATGTCCGCCTGATCCTCCGATAAATACGCAGTCCGGAGCAGGAAGCTTATGCACGATATTTTCAGCACAGCCGTGAACAGGAATTATATTGTCACAGCCAAATTTCCGGAGATTCTGCCGGATAAGCGATATTGCATCTTCTGATCTGTCAACTGAATAAACCTTTCCGTCGGTGCATTGCAGAGCCATTTCAACGGATACAGAACCGCTTCCGCTGCCGATATCCCAGCAAATACTGTTATCAGCAATTTCCAGTTTTGATATGCATACAGAACGCACTTCCGATTTGGTCATAGGCACTTTGCTGCGAATGAATTCACCGTCCGGAATACCGATTCTTTTCAGCTTTTCGTATTTTTTATTGACTGCAAGCAGAACTGCCAGATTGGTGGTCTGAATATCGCAGAGTTCATTTGCACAACTGTGAGTTATTTTTTCATTGTCATATGAAAGATTTTCACCGATATAAATTTCCATATCGTCCAGACCGTATTCGCAGAGCATCCTGCATATTCCGGAGGGAGTTATTTTTCCGCCGAGAAGAAAAAAAGTTTTTTCGTGAGCGTATATATTGCGGACAATATTTGCGTCCGTACCGTGCAGGCTTATGAAGTGCCAGTCAGACCAAGGAATTTTTATTTTTGAACTGAAATAAACAGGTGAGGTGATTCCGCAGATAATTTCTGTATGGAAGCCGGCAAGGTATGGGAGAAGCTTTTCGGTACCGCTGAAAAATCCGCAGTCCCCGGACATCAGAACGGCATATTTTTCATAGGGAGTTTTTTCAATGAAATCAGATGTTTCCGCAGGGTCATACGATACCAGAACCGGCTTGTCCATATCTGAAAAGGGAGTTGTCATTCTTTTTGCACCGATGACTGCATCGGCATTGTTGATTGCTTCAAGTGCCGGAACAGTCACGGAATTTTTTCCGTTCATGCCTGTTCCGATTATGCTTACTTGTTTATCCATATTTTTCCACCAGAATCTTTTTCATAGTTTCGAGTGAAATCCCTTTTTCCTCCGGACGTTTCAGAATAAGGATTTCGACATTGTTTTTTTGTGCCGCTTCTGCTTTATCCATAAATCCGCCGATGTTTCCGCTGTCTTTGGTAACAAGGAATTTTATATCAAATTTCCTTATATGAAGTTCGTTCTGCCGGAGAGTAAACGGAGCTTTTTCAGCGATGATACGGCTTTTTTCAAATCCTGTTTCAATGCATTTTTCTATTATTCCGGGGGACGGAAGAACTCTTGCAATGCATCGTTCCTGATAATTTTTTATGCAGCAGAATTCATTCAGATTTTTGCTTCCGGTCGTTATGAGGATATTTCCGCAGACGGAGTCAAGATAGGCGATAATCTGAGGAATATTATCAAAATATTTTGCTCCTTCGATTTTTTGTTCCTGTTCACGGATTATGCGTATATACTGAACGTCCAGCGAATCACAGGCATTTTTTATATTTTCAGAAGCTTCTTCGGCATAGGGATGAGTAGAATCTATTACAGTTTCAATTCCGTGAGACATGATAAAATTCCGGATAATTTTAAAGTCCATTTTACCTGTAAGAATGCGGATAAACGGAGACTTTCCGAGGAGTTCCGCACCGTATTCCGTTGTCACGCTTACGTATGCGTGGATATGATTTCCGGCACAGAACCGTGCAAGCAGACGTCCCTCTGATGTACCGCCGAAAATAAGTATCTTACACATTTTTGTATCCTCTGGGAGTGACCATTTTTCCGCCGATTATTTTCGTTTCACTGCTGCCTATGAAAACAGTTGTGAACATATCAACGCTGATATTTTTCAGTTCTCCGAGCGTAGTGATATGGCTTTCTTCGCCGTTCCTGCCGATATTTTTCACATATCCGCAGACGGTATTTTTATCACGGTATTTCAGCAGAATATCGCAGGCTTTGGCGAGATGATCCGCACGTTTTTTTGATGACGGATTGTAGACGGCAATTGAAAAATCCCCCATAGCTGCGCATTCAAGACGTTTTTCTATCTTTTCCCACGGAGTAAGTAGGTCGGAGAGACTTATCACTGCGAAATCATTGGTAAGCGGAGCACCGAGAACAGCTGCACCGCTGAGAGCCGATGTAACTCCGGGAACTATTTCAATTTCGACTTCCGGGAAATTTCCGGACAGCTCCAGTGCCAGCCCTGCCAAGCCGTATACACCGCTGTCGCCGCTGCAGATCAAAGAGACGGTATTGCCGCATCCGGCTTTTTCCAGTGCAAGTATCACACGCTCACGTTCCTGCCGCATGGGTGTTGTCATATAAATCTTATCGGGAAAGATTTTTCGCATAAGATCTGCATAAACGGTATATCCGATTATGATATCGCTTGATTTGATGATTTGTTCCGCTGCAAGTGTCATGCCGTTGCAGCTTCCTGCGCCGAATCCGACGATATATAGTTTCATAAGATCTCCTTTTCAAAGTCAATGTGTACCGGAAGTTCCGCAGCAGCAATGGTCATACCGTTTTCGGCGTATTTCGGGAAAATCAGTCTGCCGCCGTCTGCACAGGCGCTTCTTTCGCATACACAGTCTGTTCCGGTTGTTTTTAATACAAACTCTGAACGGCTGAAATCACCCTGAACAGCCATTAACTGTTCTGACGTGAAAAATCTGAGGGGAATTCTGTATTTTTTGGAAAAACTGTAAATTGCACCCTCATTTTTTTTCAGATCTATGGTATTGACCGAGCGCACACGCCATATTGGAATACTATGTTTTCTGAGATTTTTCAGAATGAATTGTTCAAATGTTTTCTCATCTGTATTTCGTTTGCATCCTGTTCCTATTACGATATTTTTCGGCACGAGGTGAAGTGTTTTTCCGAACGGTTCACAGGAACAGTTCTCTGAGATATTTATGCCGATATCACTCTGAGAAACAAAAATATCAGGAAGATTTTTTATCGCATAGTCACTGTATATACCGATTTTCTCATTGTTCAGAACAGCAGCGGCGATCTCCTTTGCCATTCCCATTTCGCATATGTGGAGATCATTTGCTGCCGCAAAGCTGTCAGGGGAGAACTTTCCGCCGATATCGGTAGCAGTTGTAATGACCGGAACTGCGTTCAGTATTCCGGCTATCTTTTTTGTCAGAGCGTTAGCTTTCCCGATATGCCCCGACAGCAGCGAAACGGCAAATTTTCCCTGTTCATCAACTGCAATAACAGCTGGGTCGGTGAGTTTTGAGGAAATAAAAGGAGCGATAGTTCTTACTGCGATACCGCAGGCACATATGAATATCAATGCGTCATAGCTGCCGAAAACATCAGAGCCCAAACTGCTGAGACTGCCAAAAGGAACGGTATTCGTATTGCTGTATTTATCAAAAGCGAAACGTGTGCATTGATATTCATTTTGAAATAACGATGCGATTCTGTCTGATATTGTCATACCGTTTTTTGTTATTGAAATTATCGCTGCTTTCATTTCGCAGCCTTTCTGAATTCCGTTTCAAATTTTTTGTCATAGAGCTTTGACAAAGAATAATCGTTTCCGAGGAAATTTCCGATGCATATAAGTGCAGTCTTTTTTATATTGTTTTTTTCGGCAGTTACGGCAAGTGAATCAACGGTACAGCGGCATAGTTTTTCATCTTCCCAGCTTGCTTTATAGACTATTGCCGCAGGTGTATCCGGAGGATAACCGCCCTGCTGAAGAGCAGCCGAGAGTTCTTTGAGAAGTCCGGTGCTAAGAAAAATCACCATTGTCGCATTGTGCTGTGCGAGCAGTTCAATTTTTTCTTTTGCAGGTACAGCTGTGCGGCCTTCCATGCGTGTTATAATGACCGACTGTGAAACATCGGGAAGAGTATATTCTGCTTTCAGAGATGCTGCTGCTCCGCAGAATGAGCTTACTCCCGGACATACTTCAAAAGGTATGCCAAGATTATTCAGGCGGTCGAACTGTTCACGCACCGCACCGTACAGGCATGGATCACCTGTATGGAGCCGGACAATCATTTTTCCCTGAGATTCGGCTTCTTTCATAACATCCATCACTTCGTCAAGGGTCATGTATGCGCTGTTATAGATCTTACAGTTTTTATCTGCATATTCCAGCAGCTGAGGATTCACCAGTGATCCTGCATAAATAATCACATCCGCCTGCTGTAAAAGACGCATTCCACGGACTGTTATCAGATCTGCTGCGCCGCATCCGGCACCTATGAAATTAACCATTATACTCCTCCGTAAGCCGGCGGATTATCTCGTCGGCAGAATTTGTTTTACCTAAAATACCGAATCTGTACGAAAAAGTCACAGCTCCGATAAGGATATCATTTTTTACTTTGGCATCGAGATAATATTGAATCCGGCGCATTAAGATATTCATTGTTGTTTCAGGCATACCGCCGCTTTCAAGCAGATCAAGAG
>UQXS01000001.1 GCA_900545125.1 uncultured Ruminococcus sp. | reverse complement strand
ATGCTCTGTTCTGAATCATTTCCGCTGTTTCTTCGGCTGATTTATCGCTGTTAAAGAACTCCTGAAGCTCCTCATATAAAATCAGTTCCAATTCGCTGTCTTTCCGGCAGTATTTTTTTGCCGCATTATAGATAAAATTTTTGTATTGTTCAAGTTCTTTTTCTGTCAGCGGCTCAATTATTTCGTATTCCGTACCCTCGGCGTTCTTATATCGTACCGCCGTTATCCAGCCGTCCTCCGGCAGATATGCCATATCTTCGCTGCCCGGCTCATTTTTCAGGCAATGATCGGCTGTTTTGTCAAAGTGTTCCTGATATATCGGAATTCCCAGACGATTCGCCTGATAGCCCTGATCTGAAAAGAAAAATTTTATGAAGTCCCATGCACCGTCCGGATTTTCCGCATTATGTGGAATAGAAAGTTCCGTTTCATTTACACCCTGCACGGCGTATGAACCGCTGCCGTTCAGAGACGGTATTCCTGCAAATGTAATATCATCGTCAAAATAGCTGACCATAGTCCATATCTGCTGGAAATACTGTACTGTAATGCTCCGGGAGTAAGTATTTTGTCTTTTGAAATATCCATAGGATCTTCAGGCGGAATATTGCCGTCAAAAAAGCTCGCTTCTTCCTGCGTCATTCCCATGTGATTATCCCTCACCAGATCGAGCATATCCTCAAACTCCTGCGAATCAAAGCTGCACAGTGAACTTTCATAATCCACGAAGTCATAGATATTAACAAAGTCGCTGAAATTATCCTGCATAAGTTTATATTCAAGTCCGTTGGTCAGCTTCATGCCGTCCGGCAGAGACTTAAAGGCAGATATGAAATCATCGCAGCTCCAGTTTTCTTCTATAAACGGAAACTTTGACTTTGCAATCATGGTTTTTACCTGAAAAGTGGGAATGATGTACGGCAGTTTTCCGTCACATGATATTGCGTCAAGAATATTCGGGATAAAATCTTCCCTTGATATATCCGGATCTTTGTCGATATATTTGTAGAGATCAATATAATATCCGTTGAGATCTATGCCGCTGATGGGATAGGTTACAAGATCTGGAGCGTTTCCGTTGGCAATATCATTTTTCAGCAGTTCAGCACCTGTCTGACCGGTGTCGTCCTGATAGGAATAATTCACCATTTCCATACAATAATCGCCGTCCTGATGCGAGTCGTTGTATTCACGTATCATGTCGGAGATATATCCCATATCGGAAACTGTTGCTATTTTTATTACTTTTTTGGATTTTAATTGCGATATATCACGCTCCGTCAGCAAATAAACCGCCGTACCGCTTTTCGTCCATACAAGAACGGCAAATTCGTTTTCCGCTGTCATAATGATTCCGAGGATATTTATGCTCTGAAAAGGTGCGTCTGTCAGATCGGAAAGTTTTACCCATTCGGCGTTTTCGAGACCGTATATCCCGTCTGAAAACGCCGAAATACAGGAAAATCTTTCTGTTCCGCAGCACATGGCAAACGCCGACGAACCGATATATTCACACTTCTGCAAGCTGCTGATATCCGTTCCGTTCACTGAAGCAGTGCCGACAGTTCCGCCGTTATTGAGAAGTAGGGTCACACCGCTGTCTCCGTCGCCGAAAATACCGTATATATCCGAACCCTTTGTATTTATTTCTTCGGATTCACCGCCGCTGTCCATGAAAAGTACGGTTTCTCCTATGCGCACCACAAATCCTTCGCCGCAGGGATATATATATCCTATGGTATTTTTATCCGGATTTATTTCCGGAACAGCTTCGGAGTACAGGATTTTTTCTTCTGTACCGTCCGGCAGAATGATATGGATAGCGACAGTACCGTCCTTATGGGAAAGTATAGCTTTCTTCCCTGCCCCTGCAAATCCTGCGCCGAGAACAGTCTCGTTTTCGGCGGCGGAAAAGGTGAAATTTTCTCTGTCCGAAAAGGAGGTATCCGTTACCAGACCGCTGTATCCGCCCGATCCTGTCTGACCAAAAAGAAGTATCTGTCCCGATTGTCTGTCCATATCCATAGACAAGATCCTGTCAAATTCATCAGCAATTTCTACATATGCCGAATTGTAACTGTAAAGCGGAGCAGCGTTGCCGGAGGGATCTTTCTGCTTATTTTGTTTCTTATTTCCGCAGGAGACTGCTCCGAGACAGAGAGCTGCCGCAGCTGCAATTGATATTATTTTTTTCATAAGAGTTCCTTTCAATTATTATCCATATGTTTCACTGAGATAGATTGATGCTCTGTTCTGAATCATTTCCGCTGTTTCTTCGGCTGATTTATCGCTGTTAAAATATTCTTCAAGCTCTTCGGTGATTATATTTTCCAGATCGCCGTCATACCGCCGGCTGCACTTTACGCAGCTTCTTACGTACTCCATACAGCGTTCTGCTTCCTCCTGTGTGAATGCATCATACAGTATATAATTCTGCGAATCCTGATCGTCGTAGTAGAACGCTCCCTGCGGAAGCTCTGTCCTGCTGCTTTCATCATAATGAGTTACTTCAAGCGTTTTATTGAAGCTTTCAATAAACTTATCCTCTAAAACCGGAAATCCGTAGTATTTTTCATATTCTTCATCAGTAAATGCCGATTTGATAAAATCCCACGCAATATCGGGATATTCCGATGTTTTCATAATAGCGAACCGCATACTCGGAGACGATATATATCCTCCCTGACCGTTGTGACTGGGATACCCCACAAAAGTGACATCTTCACCGAACTGACCATGCATAGCCTCAACCATATCCTGCGGAGCGGAAAAGCCGTATTCCGGACCGAGGAGTGTTTTGTCGTTACGGTAAAAAAGCCCGATGTGATCCCAGAAGAAACCTTCGCCCCCGAACTTCTTATCATATTCTTCCTGAGTCATTCCGATATGTTTTTCCTTGACAAATTTCATCATGCTGATATAATCCGGAGAATCAAAAGCACACGTTCCGCTGCCGTAATCGGCATATTCGTCGATATTTACGATTCTCATGAATAAATCGACCATTTTATAATAATTGTCTGAACCGTAAATAAGCTCAATATCTTCCGGCATAGAGTCCAGCTTTGTCATGAATTCGTCATAGTTCCAGTTTTCCTTATCGCCCACAAGCCGTGTCTTTCCAATAAGAGTGTGAACGGTGAAAAAAGGGTAGATCATCGGTATTTTTCCGTCAATAGATACGGATTCAAGGTATCCGGGAATAAAATCGTCGGCGTTAAGCTCCGGATCATTCCTGAGATATTCCCCGAGATCAACATAAAAGGCGGATGGATCTATGCCGTCGATCATATCTACTATGATATCCGGTGCTTTTCCGGTAACTATCTCCATTTTCAGATTGTCCATAAGTTCCTGATACGTAGTATTTTCATCCTCAACATATTGTTTTAGCTCTATGCGGTATTCACTGTCGGGGTGGGACTGATTATATTTATTTACAAGGTCGATGTACAAATCGGCTCTGCCGCCGTATACGGCAAGAGAAACAGCCTTTTTGGATTTAAGCTCCGTAATATCCTTTTCTGACAGCAGATTCATGGACGTTCCGTTATATACGGCGGCAAACTCACGTTCTCCGGTCATAACTATTCCGGTGATCTGATATGCTTTGCACTCCAGTCCCATCAGATCGGACAGCTTAGTCCATTTGCTGTCGTTGAACGTATACAGACCGTCCATAAATATTGCCGCAAAGCTGTTCCCGTCTGTTCCCGGACATATAGCAAAAGCAGATGAGAAAGGGGCGTTGTAGTTTCTTTTGTTTACAAGTTCCGTTCCGTCGATATCAGCCATACATCCGGATTTTCCGGAATCTTGTAAAAGCACGGATGTGCCGCCGTCGGAATTGCCTGTCAGTCCAAGAACATTCATTCCTTGCGTGCTGACCTCCCCGAAACTATTTCCATCCTTGTCAAATGAATTTATCGTATTGAAATAATCGCTGATGACAAAACCGTCTCCGTTTCCAAATAATTTACCGACGATGAGACCGTTTTCGTCGGCTTTCAGAAGTTCACCGCAGTCAATAGTTTTCTCTTCCGTTCCGTCACTGCCGATAATATGAACAAATGTGTGATCCTCTTTACAGGTCAGGATCCCCTTTTTTCCGAAACCAAGCATTGCAGCGCTGATTACAGTCTCGTTTTCCGCCGGAGTAAATTCAAAATCAGCATGATCTGAAAATTCTTTTGTTGTGATGTATCCTGCCCATTTTTCATTTTTCAGCTGCCCGAAAATTAATATATCGCCGGATTTCATATCGCTGCCAATCGAGACAACGGAGGAAAAATCATCTGCCATTTCGATTTTTGCTTCATTATAGGCGGCAAGCGTTACCGCATTGTTTCCTGGTGCATTGTCAAGGGATGAGCCTTTTTTATTTCCGCAGGAGACTGTTCCGAGACAGAGAGCTGCCGCAGCTGCAATTGATATTATTTTTTTCATAAAACATCATTCCTCTTATGTTATTTACAAATAAGTGATTCTCATAAGGTAAAAAGACGAGATTCTTTTGCGTTTTGGTTAAAGTCACAAAAACAGCAGAACTAAATTGTGCATATATATCAAAAGAAAACTTGCAATAAACTCTTGCAAAAGTCGGGAAATTATAGTATAATAAAATAGAATAAAATCGGGGAGTATGCCTTATATAATTTCCCGTAATAAAAAGGAGGAACAAAATGGCTAATTCAAAAGCCTCCCGAAAATCCAATACGAAAAAACCGGGAGCAAATTCAATTGCCCGCAGAAACGTCACCTATGGCGGCAAGCCTGCCCGCACGGCAGCCGATGTGATAGCCGAGGCAAGGGGACAGAAATCAAACCTTTGGTTCTGCATTCCGTCGTTTATCATTCCGTTTCTGCTGACGCTGATATCTTATATATTCTTTGATGTCTATCCTTTCGGAGAACGTTCGGTGCTGACTCTCGACCTCAACGGTCAGTATATCTATTACTTTGAATCACTCCGTGATGCATTCTGGGGAGACGGCAGTCCGTTCTACAGCTGGAGCAGAAATCTCTCCGGCGGATTTATGGGAATTATCGGTTACTATCTTGCCAGTCCGTTTACGCTGATAGTAATGCTGCTGCCCAGAAAAATGATAATCGAAAGCGTAATGATAATGCAGATGTGCAAGGTGGGTGCGGCAGGAGCTGCATTCTGCGTATATGCACAGCGTTCAAAGAAGCTTGCACCGCTCCAGTCGGTGGTATTTTCCACGATGTATGCAATGATGAGCTACGTTGTGATACAGCTTATCGACCCCATGTGGATAGACGGCCCGATCTTCCTGCCGCTCATAATTCTGGGTGTGGAGTATCTGGTGGATGACGGACGCAAGATAAACTACATCATCCCTCTTGCCCTCATGTTTGTGGCAAACTTCTATATCGGGTTCATGGTTGCAATTTTCGTTGCCCTGTATTTCGGATATTATATGTTCTTCGGAACGGACAGAAAGTTCAAAAATACCAGCGAGTACGTCCGTACATTCGGCGTTATGGCTCTTGCAACGCTGGTGGTGCTTATGCTGAGCGCCTTTATGATACTGCCTGTATACAATGCTCTGGCTCTCGGTAAGTTCGATTTTTCCGAACCGGATTACAGCTTCAAGACTATGTTCAATCCCTTTGAACTTGTACCAAGTCTGCTGCCTAATCAGTATTATTCCGTAAATGTTGACGAGGGTACGCTCTACTATGGACGTCCTGAAATCTACTGCGGTGTTCTTACATTTGTACTTCTGCCGCTTTACTTCATGAATAAGAAAATAAAGAGAAACAAAAAGATAGGCAACGGAATTTTTCTCTTTATCATGTGTATGTGTATGTACATCAAGCCGCTTAATATGATGTGGCACGGCGGACAGGATCCTAACTGGCTGCCTTACAGATATTCTTTCCTGATCTCATTCCTGCTTGTGGCAATGGCTGCGGAAGTTTTTGCGCATCTGGACGGATATCAGCTTTCAAAGGCGGAGACAGCCGGAACTTTTGGAATAATTACTGTTCTTGTGCTTATATTTGAGGCGGTAAGAGGCAGCATAAAATATGCCGAAAAGTATACTGGTGAAGTAAATACGACTACCGGTGAAAAGATACTCAATGAACAATACCGTGGCTATGACTATATGCAGGAACTGCCCGGAAAGTATACCATGAAGCATGATCCGCACGGAACATGGGACGAGCTTTTCCTTGGAACGATAGTATTCGGATTGTTGCTGGTGGCAGTATATGTTCTCTTTGTTTTTGGATATAGCCGCATAAAGAGCAGAAAAGGTAAAAATCTTCTGACATTGGGCGTTGCTGTTGTGGTTCTTTTTGAAACAGGATATAACTGTTACGATTCATTCCGCAAGATCTTCCTTGAAGTAGGCAATTCCGATAAGAGCACCTACACCGAGATACTGGAAGCTCCGAAGCTTGTGGAACAGCTGGAAGAATACGACAGCAGTTTTTACCGTGCTGAAAAAACATACGACCGTATGGTAAACGATAATCTTGCTTACGGACTTAGAGGCATATCGCATTCAAGTTCTGTCATGAATTCAAGAATTCTCAAAATGCTGGAGGCTATGGGTTATACTACGCAGAGTTTTGAATCACAGTATAAAGGCAGCAGTACAATGGCTGACTCTCTGCTTGGAATCAAGTATGTTCTTGATCGCCCTGATGACAGTACAAGCGTGGATTCAAACTATATAAAGCGATACTCAACAACTTCAGTCAAGAATTACGACGAAACATATAATATTGACGTATATGAAAATCCCTACGCTCTTTCTGTAGGATTTATGGCTGATGATGATGTTCTCAGACTTGGTCATCTCGGCAACGATAATACGTTCAACAGTCTTAATAATTTCCTGAGCGCACTTGTGGGCAAGACGCAGTTCGTTCAGATGCAGGACGGATCGGTTATTCCGAATCCGGAGGAATACTACGAGCTGATGGATCTTTCAGACAGCTTTGAGCTTGAACTTGATCCACGTAAAGAAGGTGACGGGGCAAACAACGGACAGATCAGTGCAAGAATATATAATTATGAAGATGAAAACGGTGAAATCATTCCGCATTTCTGCTTTGACGCTATGGCAGGAGCTGTTGATCCTGTTGTAAATATTCATTTTACGGCTCAGAGCGACGGCGATGTATATCTGCGAATGGATTCTGTTTTCAGAAGAAAGTGCAATCTCTGGATCTCCAACACTGTTGACGAAAACGGCAATTTCACAAATCATAAGGAATACTCACAGTATTTTGCTGATAACGGAACTCCTCTTGTGCGTATAGGTCCGTTCACAAAGGGAGAAAAGGTGGAAGTAAGACTTCGTATTCTGGAGCAGGACGGAATGTCTTCATTTACCGGCAAGGACGAATATGTAATGTTTAAGGTGAACGGCGGATTTACTCTTTATACGTTCAATCTGGAGAAGTTCAGCAAAGATATCGCCGTTCTTCAGGAGAATCCGTGGGTTATCGACATGGACAAGTCCAATGACCGTTATCTTGAAGGAAAGGTAACAGCCAAAGAGGGACAGATCCTTATGACATCCATTCCGTATGAGCCGGGCTGGACCGTTGAGATTGACGGTAAAAAGGTTGATAATCTTGTTTACGAACAGGAAAACGACAAGGGTGTTAAAGAACTTTTCAATAAGGATGAGTCTGTGGGACAGGTCGTTGTTCTTGATTCACTTATCGGCATAAAGCTTCCTGCCGGCGAGCATACCGTTTCAATGAAGTATACTCCGCCCGGATTCAATATCGGCGTTGTGACGTTTATTCTCGGTATTGCCGCTCTGGTAGTATTCTATATCTATGACAGAAAGAATAACCATGTTTTCATAGCAAAGCGTGAACTCAGGGCAAAGGCTAAGGAAAGAAAGAAGTTGGGACTTCCTGCCGGAGAAGAAATTCCCGCAGAGGAAGAAAAGACCGAAAAGAAAAAGGTTCAGATAATCAAATCCAAGGGTGCTGTTGATTCAAAGCTCTCCGATTCGGCAAAAAAGAAAGCCGAAAAGACAGAATCGGAAGAGGAAAAGATCCGCAGCAAGAATGAGGAACTCCTTGAAAAAGGCAAGGCCTACGCAGAAAAGCTTGACACTGAATCTGACAAGGAATCCCCGGAAGTGCCGGAAGAACAGAAAGGCAAGGCGTCTGCCGAAAAAGAAAAGAAAAATACCGGAAACAATCAAAGATCCGGAAAGAATAAGAAAAAGAAAAAGTAAATAACAATCTCCCCTGTCTGTACGGCAGGGGATTTTTTTGAAAAAATCCAAAAAAAGGCTTGACAGGGCAGAAAAAGTATGATATAATGTAAAAGCTGTGTGATGCACAGTACATATCGTATTCTAAAGACAGCCGGCATGGCCGTATGACCTGTAAGTCCCGCCGAGGAATAGCAATTAATTCATGAGAATTATTCTGTCCTTTTCCGAGCTGTCGGTAAAGGATTTTTTTGCTTTCGGATACGATCATATTTCATTCGGAGGTGAATACACAATGCCAAGCAATGCTGTACTCGAAGCTAAGAAAGCTAAGGTTGAACAGCTTACAGACCTCATCAAGGCTTCTGTTTCAGGCGTTCTCGTTGACTATAAGGGAATTACTGTTGAGGAAGATACAAAGCTCAGAAAAGAGCTTCGTGAGGCTGGAGTTAATTACTTCGTAGAGAAGAATACACTTCTTCTCCGTGCTTTCCAGAACTGCGGCATCAACGGATTTGAGGAGTCTCTTAACGGCACAACCGCTATCGCTCTTTCAAACGAAGATCAGACTGCCCCTGCAAGAATCCTCGGAAAGTTTGCTGAAAAGGCTGGAGATGACAAGTTTAATCTTAAAGCAGGTTATGTTGAGGGTGAAATTTACGATCAGGCTGGAGTCGTTGCTCTTTCCAAGATTCCTTCAAAGGATGTTCTTCTCGCTCAGCTCGTTGGTTCTCTTCAGGGACCCATCCAGAAGCTTGCTGCTACTCTCAAGGCTCTTGCAGACAAGAAATCAGAAGAAGAAGCTGCCTGATTTTATTCATTTTGAATTCGCAGCTTGAAATTACCGCCTGTTACAGGCAGAAAATTATTATAAAGGAGATTATTAATCATGGCTTCAGAGAAAATTACAAAATTTGTTGAAGATATCAAGACTCTTTCCGTTCTTGAGCTTGCAGAGCTCGTTGACGCAATCCAGGAGGAATTCGGCGTAACAGCAATGGTTGCTGCTGCTCCTGCTGCTGGCGGCGCTGGTGCTGCTGAGGCTGCTAAGACAGAATTCGACGTTGTTCTTACATCCTTTGGTGATGCTAAGATGGCTGTTATCAAGGCTGCTAAGGAGATCCTCGGTCTTGGCCTTAAGGAAGCTAAGGAAGTAGTTGAGTCTGCTCCTAAGACGATCAAGGAAGGCATCTCAGAGTCAGAAGCTAACGAGATCAAGGAGAAGTTCGAGGCTGCCGGTGCTTCAATCGAGATCAAGTAATCGTTTTTGCGAAAAATCAGCCGTACCTTTCGGGGTACGGCTTTTTTGCATGATATTAAAATATTATTCCAATACTAAAGGGACGGCACATCTGCCGTCCCTTTGTTTGTATTTGATTATGCATCAGAGACGCTTCTTTTCGTCCTCAATGAGTTTAAGCAGATCGTCAACGGACATATCGTCAGCAGACTTTTTGCGTGTAGAATTTTCAGATCTCTTGATAATATCGGAAATATCGGGGGAACTGCTCTTTTTTGGAACAGCAGCAGGCTGTGCAGACTGACTTCTCAGAGGGGTTGTCTTTGGAACATCAGCTCTGGACATTTCGGCAAGCTGAGCCTTTGGAAGAACTCCCGTAATATCGGAAGCGGACGATGCTGATTTTGTAGATCCGCCTGTACCTTTGATGTTGTAGTTGCCGGTACGTTCGGCTTCGGCAGTTTTTCTGAGCATTTCCTCACGGAGAGCGTCGGCTGTAGGCGCTGTAGATGAAGCACTTCCAACGTTTCTTGCAGCAAATGTTGATTCTGCGCTCCTCTGAGCCTTGAACTGCATGGTACGCTCTTTTTCTTTCTGATACGGAGAATCGGGGTTGACCTTTTTCTGACTGAAATTCTCCATTATAGACATTTTTTTGCGTTCGAGTTCGCCGTTTGGCTGGATCTCCTGAAAATTTTCAAAAAGCGGATTTTCAGGTTTGGCATGGGAAGGCTTTTTAACTTCGGGCTGTTCTTCGTCATCGTCATATTCATAGAAATCGTAATTTTCCTCTTCTTCTTCAACCTTGTTTCTGGATGAAACGATTCTGGCAATGAGGAACATCATGAGAATAACGCAGGGCAGGAGAAGTTCCAGAGCTATACCTGCAATGCTTTTTGTAAATCTTATGAAAGCGCCGAGTTCCTTGCTTTTCGGATGACCGGTACATACAGCCTTGATCTTGTCCCTTGTGATAGAGTTATCGGCGTTTCCGTAGCGGCTTGAATCGGCGGTGATGTATGTTTCAGCACCGGATGCATCCGTTATTATCTCCTGAATGCTGCGGATGCAGAGCTTATCGGGAGACTCGGCAGGATAGCAGAGTACGATATCATCTTTGAGGAGCGTATCGGAATCCGAAATGGCTTTGGCAAGAAGCGCTTCGCCCTTGACTATGTCTTTCGAGGGATCATTTTTTGTTACCTTGAAGTTTTCACTGACAATGTATATATAGTTTCCGAATATGTTTGGTGTTTTCCCTGCCGAAAAAGCAATATTGACGGCAAGTGAAATAATTATGGAGAAAATGCATATAACTATAATCAGCATTTTAAGTAGTGAGAAGCCTTTTTTCTTTTCCATTCACAATCATCCTTTTCTTTTTTTGGGCGTTTCAGCCGCATAATGCGCTGATGTTCTTTTTCTACACGTTTTCCGGCGGATATAATTCCGCACGGTTGATTACCTATATTATACCACATTTTTACGAGGATTTCAAATGTTTTTTGTGTTTTATTTTTTAAAAATATCAGAGAAATTTTAGATAAGTAATGTGTTGTGCAAAATTAACAAAAATACCTTGTTGAAAAATATACCGTTGGCGAATATCACGATAAAAAACGGTTTTTTTAGCTGTCGGACACCAGCTTTTTTGTTAAAATTACGCAATATATAAATTTCGTTGAAAAAAATTTGTTGATTGTTACAATTGCAAAAAATAATGAAACATGGTACAATTTAAATATACCGTTTGTAAATTTATTTTTCCGTCATGACGCTTTACAGAGAATTATAACGGAAGAAAAAAATACGATCAGTAATAAGCCGCATCCGGCGGCAGATAGGAGATATACTATGGCAATAAAAAAAGCAAATCCTCTCATGGACAGGATCAAAGAAGAATTCCCGAGAAAGCTTCAGCTTCTCTACAGCGTTTCCCCCGAGGAGGCTTCCGACAAGCAGGTTTATCATGTCCTTTCGTCAATCATCGTTGAGATACTCGGCGCAAAGAGGCAGAGCTTCATAAATCATACACACTCTGTCGGCGGCAAGCAGATTTATTATTTATCAATGGAATTCCTTATGGGACGTTCCCTCAAGACAAGCATCTATAACCTTGAACTTGCAGACGATATCAGGGCAATGCTGAAATCATACGATATTAATCTGGATAAGATATACGACCACGAGCCGGATGCAGGTCTGGGCAACGGCGGTCTCGGACGTCTTGCAGCCTGCTATCTTGACGGCCTTGCAACACAGGGATTCCCGGCAATGGGTCACTCCATATGCTACGAATACGGCATTTTCCAGCAGAAGCTGGAGGACGGCTGGCAGACTGAACTCCCCGATAACTGGCTTCCCGGCGGTTCTGTATGGCTTGTGCCAAAGCCGGAGCTTTCCATTGATATTCATTTTGAGGGCGATCTTCAGGAATACTGGGATAATCAGTACCACTATATCAGCCATGTGAATTACAATACCGTTGTTGCTACCCCCTACGATATGTACGTATCAGGCTACGGCAGCGAGGGCGTTTCGGTGCTTCGTCTCTGGTCTGCGAAAGCTCCGAGCTTTGACATGGATATGTTCAACAAGGGCAATTACGAGAGTGCTCTTGCACAGAACTCTATTGCAAACGCTATTTCAAAAATACTTTACCCCAACGACAACCATAACAAGGGCAAGTCGCTCCGTCTTCGTCAGCAGTACTTCCTCTGTGCCGCCGCAGTAGGCGATATCGTAAACACTCACATGAATGTTTACGGCACTCTTGACAATCTTGCCGAGAAGGTAGCTATCCACATTAACGATACTCATCCTACCCTTGCTATTCCCGAACTTATGAGAATACTTCTCGATGACTGCGGATACACATGGGAGAAGTCGTGGGATATCGTTGTAAAGACCTTTGCATATACAAACCATACCGTTATGGCAGAGGCTCTTGAAAAGTGGGATGTAAACCTTGTAAAGCACGTTATTCCGAGAATTTTCTCTATCATTGTTGAAATAAACAACCGCTACTGTCAGTCACTTATGGAAAGAAACGGCTACGACAGCGCAAAGACAACACGTATGTCTATCATCAAGGACAATATGATCCACATGGCTACGCTCTGCGTTGCGGTGTCACACAGCGTAAACGGCGTATCAAAGCTTCATTCCGAGATCATAAAGCAGTCCGTTTTCCACGACGAATACGAGAATACTCCCGAAAAGTTCAAGAACGTTACCAACGGAATCGCATACAGAAGATGGCTCTATCAGTCCAATCCCGGTCTTACCGGACTTCTTGAGGAAACTATCGGTGAAAAGTTTATAAAGGACGGCGCAGAGCTTGAAAAGTTCAGGGCTTTCCAGGACGATCAGGAAGTCCTCACAAAGCTTATGGATGTCAAGAAAGCTAACAAGGACAGATTTGCAAAGCGTGTAAAGAATACCAGCGGAATCATCCTTGATACCGACAGCATCTTCGATGTACAGGTAAAGCGTCTCCACGAGTACAAGAGACAGCACCTCAACGTTATGAATATCCTTGCGGATTATGCGTATCTTCTTAACAATCCTGATGCTCCCTTTACGCCCAAGACATATATTTTCGCTGCAAAGGCTGCTCCCGGCTACTACCTTGCAAAGCAGATAATCAAGATGATCTGGGCTATATCCGAGGAGATCAGGAAGAATCCACGTATCAGACAGAAGCTTCAGGTAGTGTTCCTTGAAAACTACTGCGTAACGCTTTCGGAGATCCTCATGCCTGCATCAGACGTTTCAGAGCAGATCTCGCTGGCTGGAACAGAGGCATCCGGTACGGGCAATATGAAGCTCATGCTTAACGGAGCTGTTACCCTCGGAACTCTTGACGGTGCAAATATCGAGATCAAGGAGGCTGCCGGCGACGATAATATAGTTATATTCGGTATGACCACTCCTGAGGTAAACGAACTTAAAGCAAGAGGATACAGACCTGAGGACTATTTCAACAGCAATCCTGTTATCAGAGAAGGCATTGAGCGTATGTATCACGGCATCAATGGCTGTACTTTCAACGATGTTGCAAATTCGCTGAAAGATCGTGATCCGTATATGGTTCTTGCCGACTTTGACAGCTACAGAAATGCTCAGAGATACGTTACAGAGTGCTACAATGACAAGATGAAGTGGGCTAAGATGTCCCTTAACAATATTGCCGGCGCAGGAATCTTCTCTGCCGACCGTGCAGTTACAGAATATGCTGACAACATCTGGCATTTAAGATAATTCAAACCTTTAATACGGGCGGGCGTTGTCCGCCCGTAACTAATTTTTGGAGGCAGATTAATGAAACCAATTTATGATTCATGGGATCTTAGCTATAAGTCGATCTTCGGAGCGATAAAGCAGGGAGAGACCTGCCGCTTTACCATAAGGCTCGCAAAGGATATACCTCTTGAATCTCCACCCGTTCTTGTACTTTTCCGTACCGGATTCAAAGAACGCTTTCTCAGAATGAATGAAGTCACTGACGAGGGCGACTGCATGGCGTATTCCACGGAGTATACTGCAAGATATACCGATGTTCACTACTACTATTTTTCTTATATATCAAACGGCGCACGCCACTATATAAAGAAACAGAACGTTCATGAGGGCAATGTGGATTTCGGCGATCTTTTCCAGCTTACCGTCTATAATAACACGTATGAAACGCCGGATTTCCTGAAAGGCGGCGTTATGTACCAGATCTTCCCCGACCGTTTCTGCAAGAGCGGAAAGGAACACGAGGGAGTTCCCGGCGACCGTGTTATGCGTGAATGGGGAGAAACTCCCTATTATAAGCCGGATCAGAACGGTCATGTCTGGAACAACGACTATTTCGGCGGAGATTTTGCAGGAATCCAGTCAAAACTGCCTTATCTCCATGACCTCGGTGTTACCTGCATCTATCTGAATCCGATTTTTGAATCGCACGAAAATCACCGCTACAATACTGCAAATTACATGAAAGCCGATCCGCTTCTCGGAACGAACGATGATTTTGAAGAGCTTTGCCGTGAGGCTGACAAGTACGGTATATCCGTGATACTTGACGGAGTTTTCTCTCATACGGGAGCAGACAGCGTTTATTTCAACAAGTTCGGCAGATATCCGGAACAGGGCGCATATCAGTCCAAGGACAGTCCGTATTATAGCTGGTATACGTTTATTAACTATCCTGATGTTTATGAAGCGTGGTGGGGGATCGACACCCTCCCCAACGTTTGGGAGAACAACGAGGATTATACCGAATTTATCTGCGGTGAAGAGGGTGTTCTGAATTACTGGCTTGGCAAGGGCGCGGCAGGGTGGCGCCTTGATGTGGCAGACGAACTCCCTGACCGATTTTTGTTTAATCTCCGGAAGAGCGTCAAGGGTTACGGCAAGGACAAAATAGTAATCGGAGAAGTGTGGGAGGATGCATCCAACAAGGAAAGCTACGGCATAAAAAGGCGTTATCTTCTGGGAAATCAGCTTGACTCCGTTATGAATTATCCTTTCCGTGAAGCGATAATCAACTTTGTAAAGGGCGGAAAAGCCAATGATCTTGCCAATTCCGTAATGACCATTGCTGAAAATTATCCCAAGCCGACGCTGGATGTTCTCATGAATTTTGTCTCTACTCACGATATTGAACGTGCTATTAACCGTCTGGGCGGTGAAAGCTGCGATGACAAGAGCAAGGACTGGATGGCAGAGCGCTATCTTAACGAGTATGAATATAATCTGGGTAAAAATCGTCTCAAGGCGGCAATGGCTCTTATGTTTTTCCTGCCCGGAGTTCCAAGCATATATTATGGTGATGAGGCGGGACTCCAAGGCTATAAAGATCCTTTCAACCGACGCTGTTATCCGTGGGGCAATGAGGATCACGAGCTTATTGAGTACGTAAGCCGTCTCAGCCGTGTCAGAAAGTCAATACCCAATCTGAGAGACGGCAGGATCTATTTCGTTGATAACGATAAGTGGGTGAATGATGACAGAGTAACAGTGTTTACACGTCAGGGAGATCCGGATTATATCTTTTTTGTGAATAAGAGTGAAGCAGACATAACTGTGGGAAATGTGTCGAAATTGCTTGAACTTTTTAGTGACCTAAAGCCGTATATAGGACGATTTGAAAATAACACGGTTGAGATAGAACCCTATGGCTATACAATTATCACCGGTAATTTTTTAAGACTATTTTAAGAATAAAAGGGTATTATAAATAAGGATTAAGAGGAAATCCCTCAAGAAATCCCCCAATTCCCCCGTCTGAATTTATTTTATCTGTCTGTAAGCCTGTACAAATGTACAGGCAAATTTATTTATTGACAAATTATGAATAATAGTGTATAATAAAAAATATAAATAATAGGGTATAATAATAATCTGGAGCTTTTATGAAGAATTTTTTTAAATCTATGAAAACATTTGTCAGGGCAATGCCGCATTTCCTGATGTTTGAGTTTTTGTACAAATTACTGCTTGTCGCTGTCGGAGCACCTGTTCTGGCATTTGTGTTCAAGCTTTCCATGTCGGCATCCGGAATAGCCTATCTTTCGGATGAAAGTATGCTTATTTATCTGAAAAGCCCTATAACGCTGATATTTATAGTTCTTGTACTTTTCTGTGCAGGTTTTTTTGCATTTGTGGAACTCACGGCACTTGCCGCCTGTTTTTCATGTGCAAGCCGCAATGAACCGGTATCCGTCGGCGGAATGTTCAGAATCGGCGTTAAAAGCTTTGGAAGAGCACTGAGAGGAATCGGAATTCTCCGTTTCCTGCTTTTCATGTTGTTTATGCCCTTTGCGCAGTTTACTCTCTCGTCGGGAACTTTTATTGCTCCGATAATGCCCATACTCAGGCGTATTTTTCAGAATTTTGACAGCCGGCTGGCGGTAATCGCATATTTATTGATACAGACAGTTACTATAATGCTTATTGTCGGAAGAAGTTACAGTCTGCATTATCTGGTGCTGACGAATAAAAACTTCGGGGAGTGCTGCAATAAAAGTCTGGAAAAAATAAAGAAAAAGAAATTCCGTATGGCATTTCAGTTTTTGCTGTGGACACTGGTGATACTCTGCGTTATAGCCGCAGTGACATTTGGCGTGAGCTTTCTGATAGTGTATATTATCAAGGGTTTTTCACTGCCCGGCAAGGCGTTCCGAACTGCACTTCGTGTACTCGTTTATACGATAAGAGCGTTCTCGGCAGTTTCTGCATTTTTTTCCGCACCTGCTATTATGTGCTGGCTTACGGGAAAGTTCATGGCTGATCTTGACGAAAATGAGGAGCTTATTACGCCTGACTGCCGCCGTCTCATAAAGCAAAAAAGGAAAAATATCATACTTATCACAATACTGTCCGTTATCGGCGTGAGCGTTAATATTTATTATTTTATCGGAATTTACAGGGGAAATATCAAGATAGACGCAAGTATCCGCAGTACGCAGATAAGTGCTCACCGTGGATTTTCTCATGATGCACCGGAAAATACGAAATATGCCTTTGAAGCTGCAATAGAGAGCAAAGCCGATTACATTGAGCTTGACGTTCAGCTGACAAAGGATGAACAGCTTGTGGTAATTCACGATGATACTCTGAACCGCACTACCAACGGGAAAGGCCGTGTCAATAAGTATACATATGAGGAACTTCGCAGTTTGTCAGCCGGCGCATGGTTCGGCAGCGAGTACGAGGATGCAGAAATAATGCTTCTTTCAGATGTGCTGGAACTTGTTGACAAAAGATGTCTGCTGAATATCGAGATAAAGGATATAGGCAATGTAAACCTTGCCGCAGACAAGACCGTTGAACTTGTAAAAGAATACGGATATACTAAATCCTGCTATATCACGTCGTTTTCATATAAGGCACTCCAGCGTGTCAAATCACGTGAGCCGAAGATAAAGACTGCTCTTATAGCAAATCTTGCCGCCACGGTGAGATATTCGCAGCTTACAGATATTGACGCTGTGAGTATGAATTATCTTTTTGTAAATAAAAGCATTGTTGAGGCGGCTCATCAGAACGGCAAACTTATCTTTGTGTGGACTGTTGACCGGAAAGACGATATCCGGAATATGCTGACACTGGGCGTGGATAATATAATAACCAACCGTCCTGATCTGGCAAGAGAGATCGTGAACTCCGACAAGGTCGGCGAAGTAACGCTTACGCTGCTTGAAAAAATTTTCGGAAGCTGATGTTTATATCCGGCATTCAAAGGCAAAAATAAAGTTGTGCGGTATTGTAAAAGTGAGTACTGCCCTTGACAAATTTTGTCGGTATGAGTATAATTGAATAGGAATATATTTAAAGAGGTATAAATATGAAAGAAGGAAAAAGACTGCTTAAAATTATTCTTATTCTCACGCTTGTTATGGGAGGTCTTACGTTCGGACTTCTGTATGCCGAAGGTCAGCGTGAAAAGAATAATACTTACATCACCGTTAATCCCAATACAATGGAGCTTATCCAGCTTGAAAAACCAAAGAACGGCGATCCTATAGCTATAATTGACACTACAGAAGGCGAAATACGAATGGTACTTTATCCGGAGCAGTCCCCGGAGGCTGTCGCAAACTTCACAAAGCTTGCCAACGACGGATATTACGACAATACCTATATTTTTGATTCACGTGACGGAACATACTGTGCCGGCGGTACTCCGGCAAAAAACGGTTCTGTAGGCAAGAACACCAACGAACACGTCAAGCGTGAACTGCATCAGGATCTGTGGCCGTTCAGAGGAGCAGTGTGCATGATGCAGACGGATTATGTCCGTACATTCAAGCAGAAAGTTCTGGGCGGCGGTACTTATTATAATGGAAGCCGTTTCTATATCCTTAATTCAATTGAATTTACCGATGATATTATAAGTGAACTCAAGGAAAATTCCGCAAGTCAGGAACTCGCAGACGCTTTTGTGGAAAAAGGCGGAATACCTAATTTCTCACAGCAGATGACGATTATCGGTCAGACGTATGAGGGCTTTGACGTTGTTGAAAAGCTGTCTTCTCTGGAGGGACAGAAAACAGGAAAGTTCTTTACCCCTACGGAAGATGTGATGATAAGATCCATAACCATAAGCACATATTCCGATGCTGAAAATAACGGACAGGCTGAGGAAAAATAGTCACGCTTTACGAATATCTCCGCTGTTTTGCATTCGGTTTGACTGTTTCTTACAAATTTAAGCGGAAAGTATTTACAAAATGGATTTTTTGTAGTATAATAAACAGGCTGAGGCATCATATTGCCTGTACGATTTTATGTTTCACGTAGAAAATTAAGGAGTGAAATTTATGTTCAGAAAGACATTAGCAGCTATTCTCTGTATGGTTATGGCATCTGCTGCCATGACATCCTGCGGCAAGCATCTTGAGGTGGATGACGACAGCAAGGAAACTTCGGCTTCCGATAATCAGTCCGCCGAAGAAACTACAGCTCCGGCAGGAGACGATAAGGAATCAACTACAGCTGAGAATTCCGGCAGTATGGATAATAAAACTATAGATATTTCAAGGTTCGCCGACAGATCGGTGCCGGATATTGATACCGAAAAATCAGATGTCAAGAATTTTACTGCTCCCGAAGTGGGAGATGATATAATCATCATGAAGTTCAAGGGTTACGACGGTGAAGTTAAGATCAGGCTTTTCCCTGAATACGCCGAGCTTGGTGTTGAAAATTTTGTCGGTCTTGCGGAAAAAGGCTATTACGACGGTCTGACAATGCACAGGGTCATGGCTGATTTCATGATACAAGGCGGTGATCCTCTTGGAACTGGTACAGGCGGCGAATCGCTCTGGGGCGACAAGTTTGACGGAGGCACGTCCGATAAGCTTACTCATGCGGCAGGTACGATCGCATATGCAAACAGCGGTTCAACATCGACCGACGGCAGTCAGTTCTATATTGTGACGGGAGAAACATACGACAACGACTATTTGTCATTGCTGGAAAGCAAAGGTTATTCATTCTCCGATGACATAAAGAAGATACTTGCATCGGCAGGAGGCGCACCGTGGCTTGACGGGGGATATACGGTTTTCGGACAGGTTTACGAAGGTCTTGATATCATATTTGCAATACAGGATGTTGAAGTATATCAGGGAAACGCTATGAATCCGGAGGTAAGCACTCCTGTTGAACCGGTCGTTATTGAATATGTAAAGGTCGGAAAATATGAGGGCGAGGAACTTAAATGGTTCATTGCCGACTATACGGGAGAAGATGCTCCCAAAGCAGAAAAAGATACAGAATAATAGAACAAAAGAAAAGAAGCGGAATGCAGAGTCCGCAATTAAGGAGAGAATCTAATTGGATAAGTTTGTTATAAAGGGCGGCAGACGCCTGACCGGCAGGGTTGCCATAAGCGGTGCGAAAAATGCAGCAGTAGCTATTCTTCCGGCTGTTATCCTGTCTGACGAGCCTTGCACTATTGAAAACGTTCCTAATATAAGCGATGTCAATATCAGTCTCAGAATACTCAAAGAAATGGGCGCAGTGGTTACAAATGTGGGCAAGGATGCCTACAGAATTGATCCTACCGGCATAAACAAGGTATGCGTGCCTTATGAGACAGCAAGAAAAATGCGTGCTTCTTATTATTTTCTGGGTGCTCTTTTAGGAAAATTCAATAAGGCAAGAGTTTCCATGCCGGGCGGATGTCCTCTTGGCGACCGACCTATCGACCAGCATCTCAAGGCATTTTCTGCACTGGGAGCTGAATATACGCTCAGTCAGGGAATGATCGACCTGCACGCTGACAGTCTCAGGGGAAATCAGATATTCTTTGACGTTGTAACAGTCGGCGCAACAATGAACGCCATGCTTGCCGCCGTAAAAGCGGATGGTCTTACCGTCATTGAAAATGCCGCAAAGGAACCGCATATCGTTGATCTGGCAAACTTCCTCAATTCCATGGGTGCGAATATCATGGGCGCAGGAACGGACGTTATAAAGATCAGAGGAGTAAAGCAGCTTCACGGGACTGTTTATTCCGTTATTCCCGACCAGATAGAGGCAGGAACATTTATGATAGCAGCCGCCGCTACCAGGGGCGATATTATCGTTGAAAATATCATTCCCAAGCATCTTGAATCCATTACAAAGAAGCTGGAGAAGATAGGCGTTAATATAGAGCAGTATGACGACAGCCTGAGAGTATGGGTGGATGGCCCGCTTGTAAAGGCAAACGTAAAAACAACGCCGCATCCCGGATTTCCGACGGATATGCAGCCGCAGATAGCTACTCTTCTTATCCTTGCAGAAGGAACGAGCATTGTTACCGAGGGCGTGTGGGAACATCGTTTTCGCTATGTGGACGAGCTGAGACGCATGGGGGCGGATATTACCGTAAACGGCAAGGTAGCTCTTATTGAGGGAACGGGCAAGCTTATGGGTGCTCCCGTAAAGGCGTGCGACCTGAGAGCCGGTGCAGCTCTTATTATAGCCGGTCTTGCGGCAAGCGGAATCACCGAGATAGAGGACATTTATCATATTGAGAGAGGCTATGACTGCATGGAGGGCAAACTTCGTGGTCTTGGTGCAGATATTGAAAAGGTAAGCGTTCCGGATAAAGTACCGGAGCAGAAGAATGTCCGCTCAGCTGTATGATCTGAACATTTTTTGTAAAAAGCACTTGACAAATCTGTTGAAGTGTGATATTATCATAATGTAATATGAAAAATCGTTGATGAGAAAGGCAGTTTCAAGTGCTTTTTCAGAGAGCAGCTGTCCGGTGCAAGGCTGCAAAGCAGGAAATATGCATACCGTCTCTGAGTGCGTCCAATACACGCCGGCTGCTCCCGTTACAGAGCCAATGAGATACAGATTTTTCTGTGTGAATCAGGGTGGAATCACGGTTATTATCGTCCCTTAGCCTTTTTATGGGCTTCAGGGGCGATTTTTGTTTTATAATTCTAAAAAGGAGAAGATATCATGATAAGATTAACGTTAAAAGACGGCAGCATCCGTGAGATCGAGTCTGCACAGTCTGCCGCAGAGATCGTAAAAGGCATAGGAATGGGTCTTTATAAGGCTGCCTGCTGTGTAAAGATCAACGGCGAGGTAAAGGATCTCCGTACAGTCATCGACAGCGACTGTCAGTTTGAGGTATGCACTTTTGATACTATCGAGGGCAAAAAGACTTTCTGGCATACGGCTTCACATATCCTTGCACAGGCAGTAAAGCATCTTTATCCGCAGGCAAAGCTGGCAATCGGTCCGGCTATCGACAACGGCTTCTATTACGATTTCGACCTCGAAAAGCCTTTTACTCAGGAGGAACTCAACAACATCGAAGCTGAAATGAAGAAGATCGTCAAGGAGGGACTGCCTCTTGAACAGTTCGAGCTTTCTCCGGAAGAAGCCATTGCAATGCTGAAAGAAATGGACGAACCCTACAAAGTCGAGCTTTGCGAGGAACACGCAGGCAAGGGCGAACCGATCTCGTTCTATAAGCAGGGCAATTTCACCGATCTCTGCGCAGGTCCTCATCTTATGACGACTGCTCCTGTCAAGGCTTTCAAGCTTCTTTCATGTACTGGCGCTTACTGGAGGGGTTCCGAGAAGAATAAGATGCTTTCCCGTGTGTACGCCGTGGCTTATCCCAAGGCAGCCGAGCTTGAAGCCGATATCAAACAGCGTGAGGACGCTAAACTCCGTGACCACAACAAACTGGGCAGAGAGCTTGAATATTTTACGACTGTTGACTGCATCGGTCAGGGACTTCCTGTAATTCTCCCCAAGGGCGCAAGAGTTATCCAGACACTTCAGCGCTGGGTTGAGGATGTTGAACAGAAGCACGGATATCTCCTCACAAAAACACCTTATCTTGCAAAGAGAGAGCTTTATAAAATTTCAGGTCACTGGGATCACTATCTTGACGGAATGTTCATTCTCGGCGATCCTCATGACGAGACCAAGGAATGTTTTGCGCTCCGTCCGATGACCTGTCCTTTCCAGTATCAGGTTTTCCTTAACAGACAGCGTTCGTACCGTGATCTGCCAATGCGTCTCGGTGAAACATCAACTCTTTTCCGTAAGGAAGATTCCGGCGAAATGCACGGACTTATCCGTGTAAGACAGTTCACGATATCCGAGGGACACCTTGTGCTCCGTCCTGACCAGCTTGAAGAGGAATTCAGGGATTGTCTCGAACTTGCCAAGTATATGCTCGGTACGGTAGGACTTCTTGAGGACTGTACTTTCAGATTTTCCCAGTGGGATCCGGCAAACCCCAAGAACAAGTACGAGGGTACTGCCGAACAGTGGGAGGAAGCACAGTCTGTAATGGCTAAGATACTCGATCATCTCGGTGTTGAATATACGATAGGCATTGACGAGGCTGCTTTCTATGGTCCAAAGCTTGATATCCAGTACAAAAACGTTTACGGCAAGGAAGATACTCTTGTTACGATTCAGATTGATATGCTCCTTGCTGAAAAATTCGGTATGGAATATATAGACGTTGACGGAACTAAGAAGCGTCCGTACATCATTCACCGTACATCGCTGGGATGCTACGAGAGAACGCTTGCATATATGATCGAAAAGTATGCAGGAGCTATGCCGCTGTGGATCGCTCCCGAACAGGTACGTATCATCCCTGTTGCAGACCGTCATCTTGACTACAGCCGTCAGGTGCTTGAAAAGCTTGAAGCTGCCGGCATCAGAGCTTCCATCGACGACAGAGCCGAAAAGGTTGGCTGGAAGATACGCAGCGCAACGGTTGAAAAACTCCCGATCATGCTGACTGTCGGAGATAAGGAGGCAGAAGAGGGAACGGTTTCCGTTCGTTCGAGACGTGAAGGCGATCTTGGCTCAATGACGCAGAACGATCTGCTTGCAAAGCTTATCGACGATATCGCAAAGAAAGTCAGATAACAGAATATGAACATAGAAGTGACCAGAATAAATCAGGGAGTAACAGAGTATCCTGCCGAGTATGTAAAGTCGGTGAACGAGGACTATCTTTATAAGCTGCGTGGAATCGCCGCAGATATTGCCGAAAGCCGCATTGAAAAACCTGTTATCCTGCTTTCAGGCCCTTCCGGGTCGGGAAAGACTACGTCTGCCATGATGATAAGCAGTATTCTTGGGGAATCCGGTATCGTTACGCATACCATTTCAATGGACAATTATTTCCGTTCGCTGTCGGCTGATGAAAAGGAACTGGCTGCCAATGGAAAAATGGATCTCGAATCCCCTGCACGCATTGATGCGGAACTTCTCAGCAGACAGATAGAAGCCATAAGCTCCTGCGAAGAGGTGGAAATACCGCAGTACAACTTTAAAAGTTCCGTAAGAGAGGACGCCGGAAGAAGATTTCTCAGAAAACCGGGGGAACTCGTTATATTTGAGGGAATTCATGCTTTGAATCCGGACGTTATAACCGTTCCGGACAGTCATATCTGCAAGATATACGTCAGCGTAAGAACGAGAATAACCAACGGCGGAACAGTGCTGCATCCCTCCAGAGTAAGGCTTATGCGCAGAATGATACGTGACGGCAAGTTCCGGAAGCGCACATTCCGTGAAACAATGAATATGTTCCACAGCGTTGAGGAGGGCGAAAATAATTATATTATGCCTTTTAAGTACCGTTCGGACTATGATGTTGATACCTTTATGGCTTATGAACCGTCGGTTTATAAAGCGTTTCTGGCAGACGGACTGAAAGAGCTGGGGGATTTTCCGGAAATAAGTGAGATACTTGACGTGCTGGAAGATCTGCATACTCTTGACGAAAGTTTTGTTCCGGGAGATTCACTTGTCCGTGAATTTATCGGCAACGGAAAATTCAAATATTAAAAACAAAGGCGAACTTTAGAACGGTTCGCCTATTTATATGCCCAAAAAGAGAATCTTGCTTAATATTGGGATTCCAAAGGGGGTACTCCCCCTTTGGCGGAGTCCAGAGGCAGCGCCTCTGGTGGGGTGCGGGGCAAAGCCCTGCTTTAGCCTTCGGGCGCTCCGCAAAGGGTGAATTCAAAAACAGTCCGGTGGACTGTTTTTGAAGAGGGAACGCCCTGTAAGAGAGGGCGTTCCCTTAGGGTAACACCGCACAAAGCACGCCTGACGACTTTGCACGGCGTTGTCATAGTTTTTTTACAAGCTGAAAGGCGAACCTTAGAACGGTTCGCCTTTGTTTTTATGGTTATCCTATTTTGACCACACCGTAATCTTCGAGATTATAAAACAGCATAAATCTTGCTTCGTCCCGGCATTCCGGTTTTACCATGTAATACAGGTAGGTTTCAATGAGATTAAGATTTGTGGAAGTTCTGCCCTCTATCTTGAACTGATTGAATCCCATAGGAACGTATTTTTCCCATATATCGTCGGGGGAGATATGCGTGCTCAGACCTTTTATATCGAAAATATCTCTGTTGGCAAAGGGACAGTCAGTTTCCGGCATATCGGGATAATCCTTGACGTTGAACGGCTTTCCGGGATGCTTGCTGATATGATCGCAGTACATTATCTGCTGTATTCCAAGATTCCTGTAATGTTCGGTGCGTCTTTTGCATCCCGGTTCGCAGCAGGCGTTAACCAGGATCTCGCATTTCTCTTTATGCGGTATCTATTCCAGAAGATCAAATTTATTGTTGAAATCATAGTCGAGAACAACGATGCTGTAGTCCTTTTCAAGTTCTTCTTTCAGCTTTTCAAGATCCGTGATACGCTTGCAGGTAGAACTGGTAAGTTTGTATTTTGGATAGTTTTTGCGGATGTATTCCTCAAGTAGAGGGGAATTTATAATAACCTCGTTAAGACCGTTATTAGCCATTTTCAGAACCGAATTGCAGAAAGGATCGCTTAAATGCTTTTCCTCAAGCATGGGGTTGGTAAATGTGAATCGTAGCGGAATCCCCTTGTTATTAAAGGATTTAAGCACACTGCGGACGAAAGATCGGTCACAGACTCCGCTGTTTGTGCGTCCGCCGTTCCAGAGGGACTGCGGAAAAGCTCCGTAAACGGAAGCAATTTCAACGCCCTCACGCATCCAGTACGGGCAATCGTGTACCATTGCGGCGAATATCAGATTTAGTTTAAAGTGACCGGCAAAATCCGGCAGGTGAAATTTTACTTTCATGAGTTTTCTCCTTAGTTAAATATCAGTGCACGTGAGTTTTCGAGACTTTTCAGAAGTGTAAAGCGGGCTTCGTCACGGCATTCCGGCTTTGCCATGTAGTACATATAAGTTTCGAGGACGTTTATCGGACTTGCCGTTCTGCCCTCGATTTTGAACTGTTCAAATCCCATAGGCACATATTTTTCCCATATATCATCGGGTGAGATATGGGTTTTCAGTTTGCGGATCTCAAATATGCCTCTTTGTGAGTAGGGGCAGTCCCTGAAATGCTGGGGATCATATTTTGAAGCATCGAAAGGAAGATTGGGATATTTCTTGATATGCTCGTTGTAGGCGATCTGCTGAACGCCGATACAGTGGTAATGTTCCGATCTTCTGGGACATCCGGGTTCACAGCAGGCGTTTACAAGAAGTTCGCAATCGGCTTTGCGGGGCAGCTTTTCCAGAACCTCAAAGTTGTTGTTGAAGTCGTAGTCGATAACCACGATGCTGTAGTCCTTTCCAAGTTCTTCTTCCAGTGCCGCAGGGTCGGTGATTCTCTTGCAGGTAGAGCTTGTAAGCTTATAGCCGGGATAGTTGCGGCGGATGTAGTCCTCCAGAAGGGGAGACATGACAATAGCTTCGTTCATGCCGTTGTCGGCAAGCTTCATAACCATATTGCAGAACTGATCGCTGAGATGTTTTTTCTCCAGCGCAGGATTTGTAAATGTAAAGCGCAGCGGAATTCCCCTGTCATTGAATACCTTTATGACATTTTTGATAAAGTTCTTGTCCGCAACGCCGCCCTGAGTTCTGCCGCCGTTCCAGACGGAGGGCGGAAAAACGCCGTAGAATGAAGCTATTTCAACGCCCTCACGGAAAAATTCGGGACGATGCGCCAGCATTTCGGCGAACATAAAATTCAGCTTGAAGTTTCCCGAAAAATCAGGAAGGTGAAAACGTACTTTCATTATTTGCTCCTTGAAAATTATTTTGCGTGTGAGACAGCGATATATGGTCTCCACGTTCATGGACTGCTTTGTAGCCGGCGTTTTCTATGCTGCGTTCCAGCTGCCGGCAGCATTCTGCGGCTTCAGAGCCGGAAGAGAGTTTGTTGTCATATAAATCGTATTTTTTACGCACGTCGGCAGGGGAAAGATTCGGCATGACCACGTTGCAGCCTGTTTTAAGACCGAGTTCCCTGCCGTCGGGAGAAATAGTTCCCAGAGCCGTTGTAGCAGGCAGCAGGACATCCGGAAACATGAGCCTTATGATGCCCAGAAGCCGCAGTGTAAGTTCAAGCGTGCCGCACGGCATATCCGCAAAGGGCGTTCTGTGATGTGCTATAAACGGCCCTATGCCGATCATGTGGGGATGGAGTTCCTGCATAAAGCGGAGATCGGCAACAAGGTCAGCGGTGGTCTGGAACGGTGCTCCGACCATGAATCCGGCACCGACCTGATAGCCGAGTTCACGTAGAGCGTACAGACATCTTCTGCGGTTTTCAAAGCTCATTTCCGCCGGATGAAGTCTGGAGTAAAGCTCCGGAGAAGCCGTTTCGTGCCGGAGAAGATATCGGTCTGCACCGGCATTCCTCATGCGTTTGTAGCTTTCGTATGAGCGTTCGCCAAGGGACAGCGTTACGGCGCAGTCGGGATATTTTTCACGCAGTCCGGATATTATACGGCACATGAGATCGTCAGTAAAAGCGCTGTCCTCACCGCCCTGGAGCACGAAAGTGCGGAATCCCAGTTCATATCCGGCTGCGGCGCACTTCATGATAGATTCAAAATCGAGACGATACCGCTGTGCTTCACTGTTGCTTCGTCTGATGCCGCAGTAAAGACAGTCGTTTTTGCAGAAACTCGATATTTCAATAAGTCCTCGCAGGAAAACCTTTTTGCCGTAAACACGCTGCCGAACTTCATCGGCATATTTTTTCAGCAATCCGGATGCCTGTACGTCATTTGTGTTTATAAGCAGCAGAAGTTCGTCATCGGACAGATCGCCGTTCCGGAACAGCTTTTCGACAAGTTCCGTCATGTTCAGCCGCCCAGTCGAATCATTTCGTCAATGCATTTTACTGCGGACGATATGGTTTCTTCGTCCATAACGATTTCACGGTCGGAGCAGTCTCCCCGTGAAATGTTCATGAGAGTTCTGTAAACGTCAGGCAGCGTAGTGATCTTCATATTGTGACAGACAATGTCCTTTGTGACAGGGAAAAACTTTTTGTCGGGGCAGTCGTATTGCAGATGCTCGGCAATCGAAGTCTCAGTGCCGATAATAAATTCCTTTGCGTCCGACTTCTTTGCAAAGTCGATGATACCGGAGGTAGAACCGACATAATCGGCAAGTTCAACCACCTGCGGTCTGCATTCGGGGTGAACCAGAAAAAGAGCATCGGGATGTTCTGCCTTTGCTGCCATGACATCCTTTGCCGTAACAGCGGCATGGGTCGGGCATCCGCCGTTAAGCAGTTTTACGTCCTTTTCGGGACAGTTTCTCTTTACGAAATCTCCGAGATTGCAGTCGGGGATAAAAAGAATTCTGTCATTGTCGATAGCTTTTACGATCTTCAGAGCGCTGGACGAAGTTACGCACACATCGCAGACCGTTTTGAGAGCCGCCGTCGTATTGATGTAGGCAACAACCGTTCTGTCAGGATCGCCTGCTTTGACCGACTCGATAAGCTCCTTGTCCATTTGTTCAGCCATGGGGCATCCTGCCTTTGGATAGGCAAGATATACGTGTTTCTGCGGAGAAAGTATCTTAGCCGTTTCAGCCATAAATCGGACTCCGCAGAAAAGGATATTTTCATTGTCTATCCCCTTTGCATCCACGCTTAATTTGTAGCTGTCGCCGGTATAATCGGCAATCTCGGTAATTTCTCTTGCCTGATAGCTGTGGGCGAGTACAGCTGTTCCTGTTTCTTTTTTCAGTCTGATTATCTCATTCTGCATTTCACGGACATTCATAATTACACCTCTTTTTTATAATAGACCTCCCCGGAAACTAAAGCATACTGTCTGATTTGTCTTTTTTGTACATAGCTTTGTCAGCTTTCCTTGCAATACATACAGTATTCCTGCGGAAATCTGACAAAGCTATGCGCAAAAAATACTGCGTCATTCAGCACGTTTTAATTTCCGGTGAGGTCTGATGTTTTTCCTTTTGGGGGATTCTTAAAGACTGCTTTCTGCGATTACTTCAACCTCCACAAGAACGTTCTTGGGGAGAGTTTTAACCGCTACGCAGCTTCTTGCCGGGAGCGATGTGAAATATCTGCCGTAGACTTCATTAAAAGCGGCGAAGTCGTTCATATCTGCGAGGAAGCAGGTAGTCTTGACAGCCTTTTCAAAGGATGATCCGGCGGTTCTCAATACTTCTCCGAGATTACGCATTACCTGTTCTGTCTGAGCCTGTATCGTATCGGCTTCAACGGTGTTTGTTGCCGGATTTATAGCTATCTGACCGCTGGTATATACCATTCCGTTTGATACGATTGCCTGCGAATAAGGGCCTACTGCCGCAGGAGCTTTTTCTGTGTGAATTTTTATCATAATTATTCTCCTTTACAAAACGGGATATTCAGTTAATGTTCAGTATCTTGAAACCGGCATCTGTGAGCGCATTTCTGATCTGCTCAATGTGGTCGTAGTTTCTGGTTTCAAGGACGATTCGCAGGTAGCAGCCGTTGACAGCCGAACCCTCGTTTGCACGTTCGTGGTGAATGGAAGTAACGTTTCCGCCCAGTTCGGCGATAATTCTGGAAACGTCCATAAGCTGACCGGGCTTGTCGATAAGTTCGATGTTCATAGAGCATGATCTTCCCGACATGAGCAGTCCCCTCTTGATAACTCTTGAAAGGATAGTAACGTCAATGTTTCCGCCGGAAAGGAGGCAAACCGTCTTTTTGCCCTTTATCGGCACTTTGTTGAACATAGCGGCAGCGACCGGAACTGCTCCTGCCCCCTCGGTAACGAGCTTCTGCTGTTCCATAAGAGCGAGGATAGCAGCAGAGATCTCATCATCGGTGACGGTTACAATGTCGTCCACGTAATCGGAGATAATATTATAGGTATTCTCTCCCGGTTCTTTAACTGCAATGCCGTCGGCAATGGTTGAAACGCTGTCAAGACGTTCTATCTTGTGGTCGTGAACAGAATTGTACATACTCGGAGCACCGGCAGCCTGAACGCCGTATACCTTAATGGACGGATTCAGCTTTTTTATGGCAAAGGCAATGCCGGAGATAAGTCCGCCGCCGCCGATAGGAACGATAACGGCATCCATATCAGGTATCTGATCCAGAAGTTCAAGACCTATCGTACCCTGTCCTGCTATAACGTCCTCGTCGTCAAAGGGGTGGATAAAGGTATATCCGTATTCGTCACGCTGCCTGAGAGCCTCAGCGTAGGCGTCGTCGTATACGCCTTTCACCAGACAGACCTCAGCTCCGTAGCTTTTTGTAGCTTCCACCTTGGAAATGGGAGCACCGTCAGGCAGACAGATAATTGATTTGATACCGTTTCTTGCAGCGGCAAGGGCAACGCCCTGGGCATGATTTCCGGCTGAACAGGCGATAACGCCCTTTGCCTTTTCTTCGTCGGAGAGCTGCGACATACGGTAATAAGCGCCTCTGACTTTGAACGAGCCGGTTATCTGCAAATTCTCTGTTTTAAGGTAAATATCAGCCTCGGGGTTTATCTTGGGGGCACGGATTATATCCGTTTCCCTGATTACCTGCCTTAAAACATATTTTGCACTGTAGATTTTATCAAGAGTCAGCATTTTAATTACCTTCTTTATTTATGTTCGTTAATGAGTTGATTTACAAACTGTCTTGCAGTTCTTGGTGATCTGCCGCTGCCCTGCAAGGCGAACTGTTCTGCCTTGAGCACAAGCTCTGCGTCAGATATATTTATGCCGCAGTTTCCGGCAAGTTCTCTGACAATGGCAATGTAAGCCTTTTTGTCGGGGCGTCCGAAGTTCACCTTTAAACCGAAACGTGCCGAAAGCGAGAGAGTTTCCTGCATTGAATCGTTCCGGTGGATATCATCGCCGCTGCGGTCGGAGAAACTTTCTTTTACCAGATGACGGCGGTTGCTGGTGGCATATATCACCGTGTTGCTGTTCCGGGCGGAAACAGATCCCTCCAGAGTCGCTTTAAGAGCGCCGAAGCAGTCCTCCCCGGAAACGAAAGAAAGATCGTCAATAAAAATAATGAATTTCAGCGGATTTCCGCTTATGCTTTCGATAATGCGGGGGATATCACGGAGCTGTTCTTTTGTTATCTCTATAAGACGCAGTCCACGGTCGGCGTATTCGTTGACCACAGCCTTTACCGTGGAGGATTTTCCCGTGCCTGCATCGCCGTAAAGAAGTACGTTCTGAGCAGGTTTTCCCTCCAGCAGAGCAAGAGTGTTGTTTATGACTGCCTGACGTTCCGATTCGTAGCCGTAAAGCTCCGAAAGACGCTGCTTATCGGGATGATTAACGGGAATAATCTCACCGTCACGCAGGATAAACATGGGACTTTTGGCAAACTTGCCGTAGCCGTGCAGTCCGATATCGCTTATTCGCTTCCTGTATTCGGCGGCAAAGTCAATGTCGGAGTTTTTCCACCTTGGGAGAGGATATATCCTGTAATATCCGTATGAAGCCTCATCCGGGGTGAGATGTGAGAGTTCCTGCAAAAAAGACAGTTCGGCTGAGACAGCATCTTCAATGCAGTCATCGAATTCTTTTCCGGCAGCCTTTCCGGCAATATAGAAATTTTCATCCTCCAGGACGGTTTTCAGGAGATATTCGCTGAAATTCACATTATGGCTGTAAAGTTCGGCGGCAAACTGCGAATATCTGCCAATGTTGAAATGATCGTCGTCGGCAGATTCTCTAAGCAGTTCCTTGAGAATACTTAATACTTTGTCGTCAAGCAGACTGCGGAACACGGCAAGAGTGTCCATTCCGCAGTTGAGATTGTCAAGTTTTTCATGGATATCAGCCATTATAACGCCTCTAATACTTTTTCAGTCATTTCCGTGCAGGTAAGCGGAGTTCCCTTGTCTGCGCCCATGAGATCAGCGGTTCGCCAACCGTCGTTCAGAACCTTGTCAACAGCCTTTTCGATAGCATCGGCTTCTTCTGAAAGTCCGAAAGAGTAGCGGAGCATCATAGCTCCCGAAAGTATCGTGGCAATGGGATTTGCCTTGTTCTGACCTGCAATGTCCGGAGCACTGCCGTGTATAGGTTCGTACATACCACGGGAAGATGCACCCAGTGATGCCGAAGCAAGCATACCGATAGAGCCGGTTATCTGCGATGCTTCGTCCGAGAGGATATCCCCGAACATATTGGAAGTTACTATAACGTCGAACTGACGTGGATTTCTCACAAGCTGCATAGCGGCATTGTCAACGAACATATCGCTGTATTCAACCTCCGGATATTCTTCTGCAAGAGCGTGCATGGTCTTTCTCCAGAGACGGGAAGATTCCAGTACGTTTGCCTTGTCGATGCTTGTAACACGCTTATTTCGTTTCATTGCCGTATCAAAAGCGACTCTGCCGATACGTTCGATCTCGGTAACGCTGTAAGCCTCGGTATCGTAAGCCTCCTGACCGTATTTTCCCTCACGGTAGCCCCTGTCGCCGAAGTAGATTCCTCCGGTAAGCTCACGGACGATCATGATATCAAAGCCGTCGCCGACAATTTCATCTTTCAGGGGAGAAGCGGCACGGAGCGCAGGGTACAGCGTAGCCGGACGAAGATTTGTGAAAAGTCCGAGAGCCGAACGGATTCCAAGAAGAGCTTTTTCCGGACGCTTGTCTCCGGGCTGACCGTCCCATTTCGGACCGCCGACAGCACCAAGCAGTACACTGTCCGATGCAAGACAGCCGTCAACAGTCTCCTGTGGCAGAGGCAGCCCCGTGGCATCAATGGCGCATCCGCCTATGAGATAGGGAGTGAAATTGAATTTATGACCGAATTTTACTGCAGTTTTTTCGAGAACAGCAACGGCACTGTCTACAATTTCAGGGCCGATGCCGTCGCCTTTTAATAAGGCAATATTGAACTCCATTATGAAAAGACCTCTTTTCTGTTACTTTACCGAACCGTTGGCGACAGAATTTATAAGACCGCCGTTTTCGATTATCTTCTGGATAAACTCGGGGAACGGTTCTGTTCTGAATTCCGCACCTGTTGTAAGGTTGTGGATAATACCGTTGTCAAGGTCAGCCTCGACCTTGTCGCCCTCGGAGATACCGTCGGCAGCTTCGGGGCATTCAACGATGGCAAGTCCGATATTTATGGAATTTCTGTAAAAGATTCTTGCAAAGCTTTTTGCAATAACGACCGAGATTCCGCTTGCCTTGATAGCGATAGGTGCGTGTTCACGGGAAGAACCGCAGCCGAAATTCTGTCCGGCTACCATGATATCGTTTTTCTGTACACGGCTTACAAATGTTTTGTCGATATCCTCCATGCAGTGCGATGCAAGCTCGGCGTGATCGCTTGTGTTAAGATATCTTGCCGGAATTATAACGTCGGTATCAACGTTATCGCCGTATTTTATAGCGTTTCCTGTGTACTTCATCTGTTCATTACCTCCCATGGACTTGAAATCTTTCCTGTCAGAGCACTTGCCGCAGCAACGGCAGGGCTTGCAAGATACACCTCTGATTCAGTATGACCCATACGTCCGACAAAGTTGCGGTTGGTTGTTGTAACGGCACGTTCGCCGGCTGCAAGGATACCCATATATCCGCCCAGACAAGGGCCGCAGGTAGGTGTTGAAACAATTGCTCCGCTTTCAATGAATATTTTGAGCAGACCTTGTTCCATAGCGTCAAGATATATCTGCTGTGTTGCCGGGATAATTATAACACGCACATTTTCAGCGCATTTTCTGCCCTTCATGATTTCAGCGGCAATCTGAAGATCTTCAAGTCTGCCGTTTGTACATGAGCCGATAACTACCTGATCTATCTTTATATCGCCGAACTGATCGAATGTCTTTGCGTTTTCAGGCAGATGCGGGAATGAAACTGTCGGCTCGATTGCAGAAAGATCAATGTCGATCGTTTCATCGTAAACGGCGTCATCGTCAGACTTATATATCTTCGGTTCTGCACCGCCGTGTTCCCTGATATATTCAAGGGTGATATCGTCAACTTCAAAGATACCGTTCTTTGCTCCGGCTTCGATAGCCATATTCGAGATGCAGAGACGGTCGGACATAGTAAGTGAAGAAAGTCCCTCGCCTGTGAATTCCATAGAGCGGTAGAGTGCGCCGTCAACGCCTATCATACCGATAATGTGCAGGATAACGTCCTTTCCGGTAACGTATTTCCGGAGTTTTCCCGTAAGATTGAATCTGATTGCGGACGGAACTTTGAACCATGCTTTTCCGACAGCCATTCCGCACGCCATATCCGTTGAGCCTACGCCTGTTGAGAATGCTCCGAGTGCGCCGTATGTACAGGTGTGGGAATCTGCTCCGATAACCACGTTTCCGGCGGTGACAAGACCTTTTTCAGGCAGGAGAGCGTGTTCTATGCCCATTTTTCCCACATCATAGAAATGAGTAACATCGTTAGCGCCGCAGAAATCACGGCACATTTTGCACTGTTCGGCAGCTTTGATATCCTTGTTGGGTGCAAAGTGATCCATTACCATAGTCACCTTGTCCTTATCGAAAACGCCTGTTTTATTCAGTTTTGCAAATTCCTTGATAGCCACCGGAGAGGTAATATCGTTGCCGAGAACTAAATCGAGATCGGCAAGGATGAGCTGTCCTGCCTGAACCGAATCAAGTCCGGCATGAGCCGCAAGAATTTTCTGCGTCATTGTCATACCCATTTTTATCATTCCTTTCAAATATAAATTTAGTTATCTGTTATTAATGAATGCCATTCAGTATCCTTTATCTCATTCAAAGTAGCGGGTCTTACCGGAGGGATTTTTTCGTTTTCTTTATAGAAAATCCTTTTTCCATTTGTTTTGTAATAGTCATTAACAGACTGAAACTCTATTGAACATTCATCACACATTACAAAGCATTTACCTGCTAAACAATCAAATAATATCTCCATTTGTCCATAAGGTGCGCAAATAGGACATTTGCCTATATGATAAATATGCTTCATAAGATCTCCTCTTGAATTCAATTTCAGCAATAACATTACTTATTAATAATTGCTCCCTTATGAATTTAGTTATCGCTTTGTATTTATATAAAATCAGAATAGATTTATATTGCCAGTATCAGGATTGACAGATACCCCCAGACCGGAAGTAAAGTTATCATTAAAACGCTTGAAATGATTATAACCGGACGTTTTCTTTCAATGCATTTTATTTTCCGTATCCAGAACCGCACAACGAAAAACAACATTAATATTAAAATTACTCCCAGACAACCACGCAGCCAAAGTGCATTCAAATCGACATAATGTGATTTTTCGCCGTAATTTTCCTCGTTGTTGCGATATGTAAGGTATTCCAGCAAACTGTAAATAAAAGAATATACCAGCAATAGTATCTCTGCAATCAGAAATCCAATCGCAGCGCTTGATAAATACGCATAGGTTCTGGCTTCTGTTTCTTTTATCGTTTTTTCAGTGATATTCATGATATCCCCCTTATCAGCGCAGTGTCATACCCATTTATATAACTATATAACCTCCAGTTTATTTGCTTAATATTATTATTTTTGAGCAGAAGAATAATTTCAATCCTCAAAAACAATATCATCGGCTTCGATTTCAAGAATTATATCATCGTCAGATACTGTCATGAATTTATAGTTATTATTATTTATAACTATTTCTCCAAACTCATCGACCATTTCAATATTATGGACAATTTTTTTACAGTTTATAGTTTTCAAACGTTTGACAGAACCATTCCAGATATTTATTTCAATAATATACTCACGGTCTTTTCTGTAAATGTTACCTATTTCGTTGTCATTGTCCATAAGGGATGTAAATCTGTTTTTGCTTTTCATTACTTTTTGTTAATAATCGCTCCCTTATCAGCGGAGGAAACTGTTTCTTATAAATAACTTATATGTTATTTTCTATTTCTGTCGTAGGCTCATAGTCGATTTTCCAATCAAGGTAAGATCCTAAAGTTCCGCAATTCGTACAGCGGTTTCCGATATATACCCACTTTACGCTGCCATTTTCTCTGCGTATAAATCCAACCTTTACATTGTATTCCTTTGAACTCTTACATATGGGACATTTTCTTAGTCTTGGCTTTGCATCTTCCCATACTTCTTCACAATCCAGAATAATTTTCTTGGTATTGCATTTAGTACATTTAATCTGAATTGCGACTTCATCCCAATCGACTCTTAACTGAAATGAATCATTTCCGCAGGAATGACATATTACAGGCTTCACGTCAATAGAATTATTTTCTGAATATTCTCTCAAATATTCATCTATATCGTCTGCATTATCACCAGTCCAGTATTTTTTTGAAGTATCGATCATAATAAGTTACTCCTTATGTCCTGTTGATTATCGCTCCCTTATCAGCGGAAGAAACCATATTCGCATAGCGTTTCAGATAGCCTGTTATGCCCTCTTTTTTCTTGATCGGCATGGTCTTTCTGCGCTCGGCGAGTTCCTCATCGGAAACCTCGAGGGTTATGGAGTAGTTGGGGATGTCGATAGAAATAATATCGCCGTCCTTTACATAGGCGATAGCGCCGCCGTTTACAGCCTCCGGTGAAACGTGACCTATAGCTGCCCCACGAGTAGCACCGGAGAAACGTCCGTCCGTGATAAGGGCAACCGACGAGCCGAGGCCTGCACCCTGAATTGCGGAAGTCGGCGAGAGCATTTCTCTCATTCCCGGACCTCCGGCAGGGCCTTCGTAGCGGATGACAACAACGTCTCCAGCCTTGATGCCGCCCTCGTAGATGACCTTGATAGCTTCCTCTTCGCTGTCGAATACTCTTGCAGGGCCTTTGTGACAGAGCATTTCGGGAGCAACTGCGCTTCTCTTTACAACGCATCTGTCGGGAGCAAGATTTCCACGCAGAACGGCAATTCCGCCAGTTTCGCTGTAGGGGTTGTCAATGGGACGTATAGTTTCGGGATCTTTATTTATGCATCCGCTGATGTTTTCGCCAACGGTCTTACCCGTAACAGTCATGCAGTCGGTGTTTATAAGATTTTTCTTTGAAAGCTCGTTCAGAACAGCGTAAACTCCGCCGGCTTCGTTGAGATCTTCCATATAGGTATGACCTGCCGGAGCAAGGTGGCAGAGATTCGGCGTTCTTGCGCTGATCTCGTTTGCAATGTCAAGATTAATGTCAACGCCGCATTCGTTTGCAATGGCAGGGAGATGCAGCATACTGTTTGTGGAGCATCCCAGAGCCATATCGGCAGTAAGGGCGTTCATGAAAGCCTTTTCGGTCATTATATCGAGGGGACGGATATTCTGTCTGTAAAGTTCCATTACCTGCATTCCAGCCATTTTTGCAAGCTTGATTCTTTCGGAGTAAACGGCAGGAATAGTTCCGTTGCCTTTAAGTCCCATTCCGAGAACTTCCGTCAGGCAGTTCATGGAATTGGCGGTGTACATACCGGAGCATGAACCGCAGGTCGGACAGGCTTTATTCTCGAATTCTTCAACATCCTCGGCGGACATTTTTCCGGCAGTGTATGCGCCGACAGCCTCAAACATGGATGAAAGACTTGTTTTCTTTCCCTTGACGTGTCCGGCAAGCATAGGGCCGCCGCTTACGAAGATAGTAGGAACGTTTATACGTGCCGCAGCCATAAGCAGACCGGGAACGTTTTTGTCGCAGTTGGGAACCATGACAAGGGCATCAAAATGATGTGCCAGAGCCATGCATTCCGTAGAATCGGCTATAAGGTCACGTGTTACGAGGGAGTATTTCATTCCCGTGTGACCCATTGCAATGCCGTCGCATACGGCGATAGCCGGAAATACAACGGGAGTTCCGCCAGCCATGGCTACACCGAGCTTTACGGCTTCAACGATCTTGTCTATGTTCATATGTCCAGGAACGATCTCGTTGTATGACGAAACGATTCCGACCAGAGGACGATTCATCTCCTCTTTTGTATGTCCGAGCGCATTGAAAAGGGAACGCTGCGATGCCTTTTCAACACCCTCGCAGAAAAAATTGCCGCTCATATTTTTTACCTCGCTTTTTTAAGGCAGCGCCGTTACTCACGAACGGCGCTGCTTGAATTTTCAAAGATCAAATCAGTTATTGATAAACTTATCTTCTTCGTTGTTCCAGCTATAGAGCTTTCTGATCTCCTCGCCGACCTTTTCGGAAGGATGCTCGGAAGCAAGCTTTCTCATAGCCTTGAAGTGAACCTGAGAACCTGCGCTTGACATATCGAGGAGGAATTCCTTGGCGAAAGAACCGTCCTGAATATCGGAGAGGATCTTCTTCATGGTTTTCTTTGTCTCGTCAGTGATGATCTTCGGACCTGTGATGTAGTCGCCGTATTCAGCGGTGTTGGAGATAGAATATCTCATGCCTGCAAAACCGCTCTGGTAGATAAGGTCAACGATAAGCTTCATCTCGTGGATACACTCGAAATAAGCGTTTCTCGGATCGTATCCAGCCTCAACGAGAGTCTCGAATCCAGCCTGCATAAGAGCGCAAACACCGCCGCAGAGAACTGCCTGTTCGCCGAAGAGATCTGTTTCGGTTTCTGTTCTGAAAGTTGTTTCCAGAACGCCTGCACGAGCACCGCCGATAGCAAGACCGTAAGCAAGAGCAAGATCCTTAGCCTTGCCTGTAGCGTCCTGATGAACAGCAACGAGACAGGGAACGCCCTTGCCTGCCTGATATTCCGAACGAACGGTGTGTCCCGGACCCTTGGGAGCGATCATTGTAACGTCAACGTCAGCAGGAGGAACGATGCATCCGAAGTGGATATTGAAGCCGTGAGCAAACATAAGCATATTTCCGGCTTCAAGATTAGGCTCAATGTCATTCTTGTACAGAGCAGCTTGCTTTTCGTCGTTGATGAGGATCATGATGATGTCTGCCTGCTTTGCAGCTTCGGCAGCAGTAAATACTTCAAAACCCTGCTTTACAGCCTTGTCCCATGACTTTGAACCCTCGTAAAGACCGATAATTACTCTGCCCTTGTCACCGAGTGATTCCTTGGCGTTGAGAGCATGGGCATGACCCTGGCTTCCGTAGCCGATAACAGCGATAGTCTTTCCGTAGAGAAGAGAAAGATCACAGTCCTGTTCGTAAAAAACCTTAGCAGTATTTTCCATTTTTAAGACTCCTTTAAATTTAAATTTGATATATGTAATTGCAATTGAGCAATTATAATCTATAGTAATTTTATAAATGTCAACTTAGTGGATTTTGTTTCTTATGCTCATGTCAAGAGAAAATATTCTCTATGGATATTCACTCTATTTATTTTCATTACCCCATAAAGGGGTAATGAGAAGAATTAGGGTGAATACCCATAGAGAAAAATCCGCTGTGACACGAGGGTGAGAAACTGCACCAATTAAAGTTAATGATAAGGCATTAATGGAGAGATACAATGATAAGAATCGGAAATATAAGAGTTCCTCTGGATTTTGATTTTTCGGCGCTGGACAAATTCTGCACCGAAAAACTCGGAATATCCCGTGAAAAGCTCAGAAGCGTAAAGCTGGCAAAAAAATCAGTAGATGCAAGAAAAAAATCGGACGTACATTTTATTATTTCGCTGGAGATTGAGGCAGGCGGTGAAAAATATCTTGTTAAAACGCTGAAAAATGCTGTTTCTGCCGAAAAAATCAGTTATAAGGTCAATACTGTTCCGGCAGGATGTTCAAGACCGGTAATAGTAGGATTCGGGCCGGCAGGGATGTTTGCCGCTGTCGTTCTTGCTATGGCAGGAGCAAGACCCGTTGTTCTGGAACGTGGAGCTGACGTGGATACACGTGTCAGGGCAGTTGAGGAATTCCGCATGACGGGCAGACTTAATACGGAATGCAACATTCAATTCGGCGAGGGGGGAGCCGGAACTTTCTCTGACGGCAAGCTGAATACAGGTATCAAGGACAAGCGCATAGGCTGGATAATGGAACGTCTTGTGGAATTTGGCGCACCGGACGAGATACTTTATATGGCAAAGCCGCACATCGGAACGGACAGGCTGCGTGACGTTGTAAAAAATCTCAGGGAATATGTTATTTCTCTGGGCGGCGAAGTCAGGTTCGGGGCACGGTTCTGCGGATTTGAGACGAAAGACGGCTGTATTTCGTCGGTATCCTACGAACAGAACGGATGCATAAATACTATCGGGACAGCGGATGTAATACTTGCTTCCGGTCACAGCGCAAGAGATGTTTTTGAACTTCTGTATAATAAAAACATAAGTCTGTCGCAGAAAAATTTTGCTGTCGGTGTCCGGATAGAACATCGGAGACAAGCAATCGACAAGGCAATGTACGGTGATTTTGCAGGACATCCGGCGCTGAAAGCTGCGGATTACAAGCTGGCGGTACATCT